>NZ_JIBB01000031.1:0-35822 GCF_000620525.1 Acinetobacter sp. UNC436CL71CviS28 | reverse complement strand
TCGAAGTAATTCATTTCGCTCTAGCGAGCTACTCTTTGTATCTTTCCATGGTTTCGCATTTTTTCTAGGTGGAATCACCGCATGCGCTTGCCGATCTGCAATGACCTGACGGCATTGCTTGGTGTCATAAGCTCCATCGGTATAAACAGAGTTAATCTGCTCATCTTGTGGAATCTGATTAAGTAAATCACCAAGTACCTGTGAATCACTGACATTATTGGTTGTAAGCTGAACTGCTCGTATTTGCAGGGTTTTAGCATCTATACCAATATGAAGTTTACGCCATTGGCGACGATATTCAGGTCCATGTTTCTTGCGTTTCCATTCGCCCTCACCTAGAAACTTCATGCCTGTAGAGTCCATGAGTAGATGCAGCCCATCGCTACTTTTTTGGTAGCTGATTGCAATATCAATATGCTTTTGTCTTCTACAAAGCGTGGTGTAATCTGGAGCTATCCAATTTAATCCGCAAAGTTTAATCAGACTTTGCACAAAGCCAGTGACCATACGTAAAGACAGACGGAATAAAGATTTAATCATTAAGCAGCATTGGATGGCTGCGTCGGAGTAGGTTTGATTTCGCCCTTGTTTGCCTTTTGATGGAGCATACCATTGCGTAGCAGGATCAAACCAAATGGCAATATTTCCGCGACTCATGAGTGCTCGGTTATATGCGGGCCAATTGGTTGTGCGGTAGATTTTCTGTGTAGGCTTCTTCATTTGAAAATTATATCGCTGAAAAACCCTTTACAGATAGGTTTGTGCAACAAAGCCGTTTCCGAGACATTGCCTTGATTGGCTTCAATTAATTTGATGGCTTCAGCTTTAAATTCTGTGGTGTAAGTCTTGTGTTTCTTGCTCATGGTAAACTCCTGATGAGTGTGTTTAGTTTACCAAGTTAAAACCTCCTGTTTTTTCAGCACACATCATCCTGACCTAGAAACATCCCGTCGCAACCCGTTATCTGGTTTGGCTCCTTGGTGCTCCACGACACCAGGAACATCACGCGGCAATAGCACTTCACTTCCGTGGGTGAGCTGAACCACACCGAGTTTGGACAGCGCTCGCAAACGGTTCTGGCTTTCGGGCGGCGGCTTGCGTCCAACTCTTGCAACACCAGGCTTTGCGGTTCCTCCAGGGGAGCGAACGGTGACTCGTCCACTGGTTGCTGTTCCAGCTCGTCCAGAAAGCCCGGTTCCAATGGTTCGTCCCCGAACTCCAGCACCTCGCCCGGCTCCGGTGGTTCGTCCGCCCCTGGCGGCGTTGAGTCCATCGACGCCAGCGCCTGCGCCAGCAGCTCGTCCTCTGTCAGTTCTTCCGACATTGCTTCTCTCCTTCTCTATTGCTTGTTGCAGTGATTGACGACGCTGCTCTAGGGCTGGATCGTCGAACTTGATTGGCAGGCTTCTAATTGCCGCCGTTTGTGCAACCAGCTCCTTAAACTGATCGGAGCCGGTGATTGTGATTTTTTCCCCATAGCGCGCAGCGGCCATCCGCAAGGCAGTCTCAATGCCGTCAAAGTTGGCCCCTCTGGATAGTTGAAGTTTGCTGCCGTCATCCCGGATTGCGGATGCTCCCGCACGGTAGATAACGGTGCCTTCTTTCGTGATGTGGTCTTGCTCAATCGGAGCGGCCTTGGCTGGCTGCTTTTGCCCTTCAGCTGCAACCGCATCCCCCTGCAACCCCTTCACTCCTGGACGTGCGCGAAGCGCTTTCAGGGCGTCCTGGTCTCCATCCAGGGCCTTTGCTTGAAGCCAGTCAGCCCACTGCCGCGCCTTGCGTGACGTGTTGATATTTTCAATGGCTTTGATGTGCTCGGCGCGCAGGCTAGTTACTTGCTCCTGGAGCGATTTGCTTGTGCTTGCATAAAGCAGCTTCTTCGTCAGGCCAGGGGTGGCCATCAGCTTGATTGAAGAGCGCTTTAGCTTGGCCACATTCTTGGCATGCTCAATCGCCCTGTCGCGGCGATCACGGGCCGCTGCCAGCTCCTTGGCCTTCGTATGCCGTACTGCGTTCTGCTCGTCACGGAAGCGCGCATAAAGCTCTGTGGTATCTGACTTGTGCCCTACAGGATTTTTCTCATAGCGCTTGCCACTGTCGATCTGGATAGATTGCAGGGTGGACAAGCCGCGTAGCCGGTTTTTACTGGCGGGTGGCGGGCTACGCCCTACCCGCCCGACTCCCGGCTTACGCGGGTGTGGCTTGCCTTGTTTGAGTGAGGCCCGGGTTTGCTGACGTTGATTCTCGAACGCCCCAAGGCGTTCCTCTAGCTTGCTTTTGGACAGGTCACGGGCGACGGTGCTGGCCTTGACCATCGTGCCGGCCTGGTCGGTTATTACCAACCCATTGCCGCGCTCGCGTAGCTCCAAACCATTTTCGTGCAGCACCTGGTGCAACTCATTCCAACTCTTCGCGCCCTGGACTTGCTCCAAGCATTCGCGGCGCACCCAGCTAAGCAGGCTCTCGATGCCGGCGTGCTGCTCCATGTCGTTGGCCCGGCATTCGCTCACGCCTTTTTTACGGGCGTGGTTTACCTGCTGCAATCCGTGCTCAAGCTCCAAGCGGGCGCATATATCGCCCAGCGTCTTGAAGTCTCGATATGGCTCATGGAGCGTGTGGCGCTCAGGGTGAATCTTGTTGATCGCAATGTGGATGTGCAAACAGTCAGTGTCGTTATGCACAGCACTGACACGCTGATGATTTTGATAGCCGATTGCGCTGCACACGCGATCTTCAATGTCGCGCAGCACTTCGCTTGAAGGTTGCTCTCCCGGCGCGAGACTTATCAGCAAGTGATAGGTCTTATCGCCTTCGGCACGGGTGTTGATCTTCTGAGTGTGCAGAACCTCATGCACCGCCCATGAAAGTTCTTCGGTCTGGCAATTGGTGACACGAACCTGACCGACCCGCTCATTGATTCCCTGGCTGCTGGTGATGTATTTCACCAGCCCGGCGAAGCTGCTCTTCTTCGCCGAGTTCATTGGAATGCGCTTGGCGATCATCTGCCCGCGCCTTTTTTAGCGGCTAAAAAAAGACTCATGCTTTCTTTGCCAGCTCTAAAAGAGCTGCCTGCGTTTCACCGATCCTGTCCAGGACAACCCGGATGGTTCTGTGCAACTGCTCTTCCTCAATCCCTGCAAGTCGCTTGTCGCTCACAAGCCACATTTTCAGAAGCCCGCCTAAGCGGCCTTGATCGGCATTGACCTTGGCCAACTCCAGGACAAGGCGACTGTCGATCACGCTTTGCAGCTCATAGCCAAGGCCGACCGCCCGCATGTAAGCCGCAACGGACTTACCAGCAGCGCGGGCGCTGTCCTCAATTTTTGCTTTTTCTTCTGGCAGGACAGGCACCCGTAAATGGGTGTCCTTCCTGGTGATTTTCTTATCGTCCATCCCGCTTTCCTTTGCGGCTTTGCCTCTGCTTCTGACGGCGGTAGCCGTCCAGCCTCGCAGAGCAAGATGCCCCGTTGAGTGCGAAGCGCGAATAAGGGCAAGTGAAGATAGTTAACCGGCTTGCCGGTTAGCTAACTTCACTTATCTTGCCCGGCTCTTCGAGCCGTTTAACGCCAGGTGAGTATCGCATACAAAGCCGATTGATCCACCTCTAGGCAACGATAAAACGCAGATTAACAACGGATATAGTGAAATCGCGCAGAATCGGGCTAGAATGGGGCGTGCAAGGCTTCAATCGGTTTAGAATCGGCTTTAAATCGGGGTAATGATGGGTATGGAATCGACATGGCTAAGAGCGGCAAAAGCCTTTCTGAGCGCATAGCAGAACGTGCGCAGAAGAAGAAACAGCCAGGCCGAGCGGGTAAAAATCGGGCGGCATTTCTGGCTGTTCGGGATGAAGTACGGCAGGCCCTCGATGACGGATGGCCTGTAAAAGACGTTTGGGAAACGCTCTATGAAGAAGGTGCTATTGCCTTCCGATATGACGCTTTCATTGGGTACGTCAAGAAGCTGATTCGTCAGCCGGCAACTGTCACCCTACCCGTACCAGTAGTGCAGGAAGCTCCAGCCAGGCCAGCAACACCGGCCAAAACACCAGCGGCCAAACCGAAGCCAACACCAGCGCCGACCACTCCTGCGCCGGTCGTAACCAAGCCGAGCACACCGGCCAGCTTCTCGTTTGACTCAACTCCAAGGAAAGAGGATTTACTCTAATGGCAAAGATCCACATGGTTCTCCAGGGCAAGGGCGGCGTCGGCAAGTCCGTGATCGCTGCTCTGATCGCTCAATACAAAGCAAGCAAGGGCCAGGCTCCCTTGTGCCTCGACACTGATCCGGTCAACTCGACATTCCACGGCTACACGTCTCTGAATGTTCGCCGCCTCCAGATAATGGATGGCGATGAAATCAACTCGCGCAACTTCGATAGCCTGGTCGAACTGATCGCACCGTCAAAAGATGACGTTGTGATCGACAACGGGGCCAGCTCCTTCGTGCCCCTCTCCCACTACCTGGTAACGAACCAGGTGCCGGCATTGCTGCACGAAATGGGGCATGAGCTGGTTGTTCACACCGTCATCACGGGGGGCCAGGCGCTGGTCGATACCCTGAGCGGGTTCGCCCAGCTCGCCAGCCAGTTCCCGGCCGAGGCCCGTTTCGTGGTCTGGCTCAACCCGTATTGGGGGCCGATTGAGCATGAGGGCAAGACATTCGAGCAATTGAAGGCATACACGGCGAACAAGGCTCGGGTTGCCGCCATCATTCAAATCCCCGATTTGAAAAAGGAAACTTACGGCCAAGACCTGAGCGACATGCTCCAGGATCGCCTGACCTTCGATGACGCACTGGCCCTGGAATCGCTGACGATCATGACGCGCCAGCGCCTCAAGATCATCAAGGGCCAAATCTACGCACAGCTTGAAAATGTGCCCGTTCTGTAAGAGGTGGCGCTGTGAGTGATCCGGTAGATGAGCTGATTAAAGAAATCGCGGTTAAGCACAACATCGCCGTCTCCCGTGACGATCCGATCATGGTGCTCCACACGATCAACGAGCGCTTAATGCGAGACTCTGCGAAGGCCCAACAGGACATGCTGGACACCTTCAAGGAAGAACTAGAAAGCATTGCCTTCCGGTGGGGTGCTGATGCAAAGGAAAAAGCCGAGCGCATCCTAAACGCTGCACTGACGGCAAGTCGGGAAACGATGGCCAAGGTAATGCAGGACAGCGCGAAGGCAACGGCTGATGCCGTCAAAGCCGAGGTAGATGCAGCCCTCCGCCGTGTGACCGCCCCTGTTGAAGATGCCACGCGAATCGCTCGACTCAATATCGCGGCCGCTTGCCTGGCCTTCGCGGCTGCTGCAATAGTCCTATTTGCGTCCTTGTGAGTTGAGCCCCCACTAAAAACCCCGCCGAGGCGGGGTTTTTTTATGGCTATGTCCCAATACCGTGTTGCAAGGATGTTGCCGCTGACCGAAAACTGACCCAGTAGAGGCTGTTCTGCCGACTGAAAACTGACCCAGGTGTTCAACTGCTTCTGCTCAATTTTTGAGCAGGAGAACACAGGGTGATCAGTATGGAAATGATGGGCAAAATTCGCCGGATGTATTTCCGCGACAAGCTGTCGCTGCATGAGATAGCCAAGCGCACCGGGTTGGCGCGCAACACGATTCGCAAGTGGGTCAGAGCACCTGAGGCCAAGCCGCCGGTCTACCAACGCCGCGCGATCTTCAACAAACTCAGCCCTTTTCACGCCACGCTGGAGCAGGCGCTAAAAGCCGATTCGCTGCGGCCCAAGCAACAGCGGCGCAGTGCCAAGGCGCTGTTGGCGCAAATCAAAGCCGAAGGTTATGACGGTGGCTACAGCCAGCTCACCGCGTTTATCCGTGCCTGGCGAGGGGGACAGGGCAAGGCGTCGCAGGCCTTTGTGCCGCTGACCTTTGCTCTTGGCGAGGCGTTTCAGTTTGACTGGAGCGAGGAAGGCTTGCTGGTCGGCGGCATTTACCGGCGTATGCAGGTGGCACATCTGAAGCTGTGTGCCAGCCGTGCGTTCTGGCTTGTGGCGTATCCGAGCCAGGGCCATGAGATGTTATTTGACGCCCATACACGCTCGTTCGGCTCCTTGGGCGGCGTGCCGCGCCGGGGCATCTACGACAACATGAAGACCGCCGTCGACAAGGTCAATAAGGGCAAAGGCCGGGCGGTGAATGCGCGCTTTGCGGTGATGTGCGCGCATTACCTGTTCGATCCGGACTTCTGCAACGTCGCCGCTGGTTGGGAAAAGGGCATCGTTGAAAAGAACGTGCAAGACAGCCGCAGGCGTATCTGGCTAGACGCCCAGGACTGCCAGTTTCACTCCTTCGAGGAACTCAATGCCTGGCTGGGCCAGCGCTGCCGCGCGCTTTGGAACGAGCTGACGCACCCTCAATACAGCGGGCTGAGTGTGGCCGAAGTGCTGGAGTTGGAGCGCGCTGAACTGATGCCTGTGCCAGCGCCATTCGACGGTTACGTCGAGCGGCCTGCGCGGGTCTCCAGCACCTGCCTGGTCAGCGTCGGGCGCAACCGCTACTCGGTGCCGTGTGAGTATGCGGGTAAGTGGGTCAGCAGCCGTTTGTATCCGACGCGAATCGAGGTGGTGGCTGACGACGCGCTGATCGCCAGCCATGTCCGCTTGCTGGATCGCGACCAGGTCAGCTATGACTGGCAGCACTACCTCCCGCTGATCGAACGCAAGCCCGGTGCGCTGCGCAACGGCGCGCCCTTTGCTGATCTGCCGGCGCCGCTGCGTCAGCTTAAGCACGGTCTGGGGCGTCATGCCGGCGGTGACCGGATCATGGCGCAAGTTCTGGCTGCCGTACCGGTCGCCGGGCTCGATGCGGTGCTGGTGGCTGTTGAGCTGGTACTGGAAAGCGGCAGCCTGAGCGCCGAACACATCCTCAATGTCGTGGCGCGCCTGGCCGCGACCGAACCACCACCCAGCGTCGAAACCCACTTGTCGCTCAAGGAAGCCCCCGTCGCTAACACGGCGCGCTACGACCGCCTGCGTGGCCAGACCGAGGAGATCGGTCATGCGTGATTTGATGGCGGAACTCAAGGAGCTGCGCCTGCACGGCATGGCCACGGCCTGGGCGGAGTTGACTGCGCAGGGTGAGTCGAACACAGCCTCGTCCAAGTGGCTGCTCGAACACCTGCTGGAACAAGAGCACACAGATCGCGCCATGCGCTCGGTGAGCCACCAGATGAACATGGCCAAGCTGCCGATGCACCGCGACCTGGCCGGCTTCGACTTCAGCGCCTCCAGCGCAGACGCTCGTTTGATCAGCGAACTGGCCAGTCTGGCCTTTACCGACACCGCGCAGAACGTGGTGCTGATCGGTGGGCCTGGCACCGGTAAAACCCACCTGGCCACTGCGCTGGCCGTGTCCGGCATCACCCGGCACGGCAAGCGCGTGCGCTTCTACTCCACGGTCGATCTGGTCAATCTGCTGGAGCGCGAAAAGCACGACGGCAAAGCCGGGCGGATCGCCCAAGCTCTGCTGCGCATGGATCTGGTCATCCTCGACGAACTGGGTTATCTGCCCTTCAGCCAGGCCGGCGGTGCGTTGCTGTTTCACCTGCTATCCAAGCTGTACGAACACACCAGCGTGGTGATCACCACCAACCTGAGCTTCGCCGAATGGTCGAGCGTGTTCGGCGACGCCAAGATGACCACCGCCCTGCTGGATCGGCTGACCCACCACTGCCACATCGTCGAAACCGGTAACGAGTCCTATCGCCTGCAACACAGTAGCTTGGCGGCCCAGGCCAAGATCAAATCACGGGAGCGAAAGCGTAAGGGCGGCCAGGAACCGGAGGACGATGAGCCGTTCTGATTTCATGGCGACGACGGCCTGCTACATGGCTGCGTGTGGCAGGTCTTAAACAACTGAACTGGGCTAGCGAAGGAGTGGGGGCAACAGCAGCTGCGCTGGTAGACTTATCCACAGTTGCTGGTAACAAAATCAGCAATCCGCCCTGGGTCAAATTTCAATCGGCAGGGTGGGTCAATTTTCCATCAGCGCCAACACACTAAGCAACCATCAGAAAATTTTGACTGTACGCCAAAAAATTCGCATCTACCAGCATCTAAACAGGCGTTGTTGATTATCATAAAACACTGACACTGTATTATATAATCGTGCTTTTGTGTTATTTTTTTAATATTTACTGATTACGTACTTGCTTAACCACTCAGTTGCGCTATAATTAATAGACGCGAAATTTAAATCTCTAATTTTCCAACACTTAGTAAAACCTCGTTTGCCATCCCACTACCATTGTAGGAGCAAATCAGGAGACATAAAAAATTAGCGGTAGCGTGCCTGGCCCTCTAGATAAGTATTGGAGACTGTAATGAAGTTTGAAAAGTCACAGACAGCAATCGACCACCTGACTCCCGAGCAACACCGAATTACCCAGGAGGCGGGCACCGAAAGGCCCTTCACGGGCGAGTACAACGACAACAAGGAGCCTGGCATCTACGTCGACATAGTGTCGGGAGAGCCACTGTTCGCTTCGACGGACAAGTTCGATTCGGGTACTGGCTGGCCCAGCTTCACCAAGCCGATCGTTTCGGCAAACGTGAAGGAGGTGCGGGACAGCGCACACGGCATGGTCCGGACGGAGGTCAGGTCAGTACACGCAGACAGTCATCTCGGCCATGTGTTCCCCGATGGTCCTTCCGACCGCGGCGGTCTGCGGTACTGCATCAACTCAGCGTCCCTTCGCTTCATCCCGCGCGACGAGATGGAGTCCGAGGGATACGGTGAATATCTCGATCAAGTAGAGGAGGCTTAACATGCATCAGCGCGCTGTTCTCGCAGGAGGATGTTTCTGGGGCATGCAGGATCTGATCCGCAAGCGGCCCGGCATCATCTCGACCCGTGTGGGTTACACGGGCGGCGATATTCCGAACGCCACGTATCGTAATCACGGCACGCATGCCGAGGGGATCGAGATTGTCTTCGACCCGACAGTGACGAGCTACCGGAACATCCTGGAATTCTTCTTCCAGATCCACGATCCGACGACGCTGAACCGCCAGGGCAATGATCGTGGGCTCTCCTACCGGTCGGGCATCTATTATGTCGACGAGGAGCAGAAGCGCGTCGCCGAGGATACGATCGCCGATGTGGATGCCTCGGGGCTGTGGGATGGCAAAGTGGTGACCGAGGTCCAGCCGGTCGGCGAGTTCTGGGAGGCCGAGCCCGATCACCAGGATTATCTGGAGAAGCACCCGGGCGGCTACACCTGCCACTTCGTCCGTCCCGGCTGGGTGCTTCCGAAGCGCCAAAAGGTTGACGACGTACAGCCAGCGGCCGGGACCGCGGCGGAATAGGCTTCACTGCCGTTGCCACTGCGCCGGTCCGGTCCGCAATCTTCGTGACCGCGTCGTTCAGCGACGCGGTCATCGAACCCTACTTCAGAGTGACGGCTCGTTCCAGTCAGTCGCCATCGCAACACCAGGATCGCAGATTTATGCCAGACCTCTCGTCCTTTCCGATCACGCAGCGCTGGCCGGCATCTCATCCCGATCGCCTGCAACTCTACGCAGCCCCTACGCCCAATGGCGTCAAGGTCTCGATCATGCTTGAGGAGACTGGCCTGGCGTACGAGCCCCACCTGATCGACATCTCGAACAACGAGTCGAAGGATCCGGCGTTCGTGTCGCTGAACCCGAACGGACGCATACCGGCGATCATCGATCCGGCTGGCCCTGACGGTAGACCCATCGCCTTATGGGAATCCGGTGCGATCCTCCTCTATCTGGCCGACAAGACGGGTCAGTTCATCTCCACCGAACCAGGCCAGCGTTACGAGACCCTAGCGTGGGTGTTCTTTCAGATGTCGGCCATCGGGCCGATGTTCGGTCAGCTCGGCTTCTTCCTGCGATTTGCCGGCAAGGACTATGAGGACAAGCGGCCGCAACAGCGCTTTATCGACGAATCCACGCGTCTGCTGGGGATTCTGGATCGCCGGCTGGAAGGCCGCGACTGGATCGTCGACGACTATTCGATCGCGGACATCGCGACGCTCGGCTGGGTGAATGCGCTGGTGGAATTCTACGCTGCGGGTGACATCCTTGGCCTCAGCAGCTTTTCGAACGTCCGCGCATGGCTTGGACGCGGGCTGGCTCGACCGGCCGTCCAGCGTGGCCTCCACATTCCCGCGAGGCCAGCATGAGCATCATCGCCGCCTATTATTACAACGAAGGCAAGCGAGTTCGCGAAATCGCGCTCGATGAGCACGTCAAGTTGGGCGAGAGTCGCTCGGGCTTCTGCTGGATCGCGCTTAGCGAACCCACCGCAGACGAACTCAGCGCGATCCAAAGGACATATAATCTTCATCCGTTGGCGATCGACAACGCGATGCACCCGCTGTGCCCGCCCAAGCTCGAGGTCTACAACGATGAGTTGTACGTCGTCGCGCAGACCGCCGAGCTGGTCGGCGACCGGATCAGCTACGGCAAGATGGCGATCTTCACCGGTCACAATCACCTTATCACCGTGCGGCACGGCAATGCCGGAGCGCTGGGCAAACTTCGGGAGCAACTCGAGGCATCGCCGACGCAGTTCGGCAAGGGTGTCGACTATGTGCTGCACGCGATCTTGCATCGCGTGGTCGACCAGTATCTGCCCATCTTCGAAATGATCGAGGACGACGTCCTGGCGATGGAGCGACGGTCGCTGCACGATTTCCTCGGGCCAGAAGAGGTGGCGCGAATCTTCGAACTAAGGTCCGAACTCACGCGGTTCCAGCGCACGCTCGGGGCTATGGCCGAGCTGGTGCGAAAGCTCGTTCGCGGCCACTTTCCCTGCATCAGCGCCGAAATGACACCATATTTCCACGACGTCGCGGACCATGTCCACCGCGTGCAGTCCATGGTCGACGGCCTCCTGCTTGTCCTGTCCACGGTCTTTGAGGCCAGCAGCCTTCTTGAAGCGCAAAGGACGGGGGTGATCACCCGCCAGCTGGCGGCTTGGGCGGCAATACTGGCAGTCCCGACGGCGATCGCTGGAATATACGGCATGAACTTTAAGCACATGCCGGAGCTGGACACGGCCTACGGATACTTTGTCGTGCTCGGAGTGATAGCGATATCGTGCGTTTTCCTATTTGTGCGCTTCAAGAAGGCTAAGTGGCTGTGAATACTGCCCATCGTTTTCTTCGCCGTCATCTGACGGTTACAGCGGGCCTTATACGGAAGCTTGTCCAATCCAACTCAAGATGAAGGTGCGTCCATGACATAGCAGCTGACCGACGCTCTACAAGCAGTTCAGTCCTTCATCGCCAAGGGCTAAGACCGCGAATAGCGCGTCAAGGACAGCAATCTCGTCGATCTCGAGCCAGGATCAACCATCGGTCCGTGCGGCATCTGCGTCGACGCGGCGTTTCGCCTCGGAAGCGGTGATGATGGCGATAACGCCTCCACCCTCTACGCGATCACCGATCCGGCGACCGAGCATAAGGGCCTGTTGATCGACGTGTTCGATGAAATCTGCTACCGCGACCCAGTTCAAGAGTCGGGACCTCAATGTAGAAGAAGTTGACTAACGAGCATTCGCGTCATCCGATCAAGCAAGCTGGAGACATTTATGAAAGCCATTGGTTACAAGGTTCCGGGACCCATCGCCGCGGATGCCGCGCTGGTCGACATCAATCTGCCTCGGCCTGTCGCTGCAGGATACGATATCCTGGTTGAGGTGAAGGCCGTCTCGGTCAACCCGGTCGACTACAAGGTCCGCAACAGCACGCCGCCGGCAGATGGCGATTGGAAGGTGCTGGGATGGGATGCCGCCGGGATTGTGCGCGAGGTCGGCCCCGACGTCACGCAGTTCGAGTTAGGCGACGAGGTCTATTATGCCGGATCGATCACACGGCCCGGTACCAATGCGGAGTTCCATCTCGTCGACGCCCGGATTGTCGGTCACAAACCTGCGTCGCTCTCCTGGGCGGAAGCGGCGGCGCTGCCGCTGACGACGTTGACGGCCTGGGAGGCGATGTTCGACCGCCTGGACGTGGCGAAGCCCGTACCCGGTGCGGCGGAGGCGATCCTCATCATCGGTGGCGCGGGCGGGGTTGGGTCGATCGCCGTCCAGATCGCGCGACAGCGCACGGACCTCACCGTCATCGCCACAGCCTCTCGACCGGAAACCCAAGAGTGGGTAAGAGGGCTTGGAGCTCACCACGTCATCGACCATTCTCGTCCGCTCGCGCCACAGATCGCCGAACTCGGCATCGGTGCTCCCGCTTTCGTCTTTTCGACCACACATACCGAGCAACATGTCGCCGACATCGCCGAACTGATCGCCCCACAAGGACGGTTCGGACTGATCGACGATCCCAAGGCATTCGATATCATGGTTTTCAAGCGCAAGGCGGTGTCGATCCACCACGAGCTGATGTTCACGCGGTCGATCTACGGCACGCCCGACATGAATGAGCAGGGCGAGATTCTGGATGCGATGGCAGCGCTGGTTGACGACGGCAAAATCCGCACGACGCTGACCCGGCGACTGTCGCCGATCAATGCCGCCAATCTGAAGACGGTGCATGCACTGATCGAAAGTGGCGCGGCTAAAGGCAAGATCGTCCTCGAAGGCTTCTAACGACCGCGATCGCCAAACATCTTGTCCAACCTCAAAAAGCCGAACGGGTTATGCCCCAGCGATGAGAATCCCATGACCAAATCTATTGCCACCGCCTCGATCAACCGCGAAACCGCAGTCGCCCTCATCGACGCGGCGCTCGCTGCGGCCCGTGCCATCGGCATCCCGGCTGCCGTCGCCGTCGTCGACGCCACCGGTAACCTGCGCGCGTTCGAGCGCACCGACGATGCGCCGTTCCTTACCGTCGATGTTGCCATCGACAAGGCCTGGAGTTCCGCCTCGTTTGGGTTCCCGACCCATGTCTGGAACGACTATGTGACCAACGATCCAAAAGTGGCGCCGCTAGCCTATCGCCCTCGGATGGTCGCTGTCGGCGGCGGTTATCCGATTCTGGAGGATGGGAAGTTGATCGGCGGCATAGGCATCTCCGGAGGCAACTATCAGCAGGATCAGGATGCGTGCGTCGAGGCACTCATGAAAATCGGGTTCCAGTTGCCAGCCTGACGACTGTGAGGCCATCACCGGTGGTAATGGCCAACAGATCCAACCTTTGAGAGGCCTAATGATGGAAGCGTTCGTCGTCTTTACGCGGGAAGAAACCAGCGACCCACATGCACTCGCAACCTATTCTGCAGGCGTCGGACCATCGTTCGATGGTCACGACGTTACCTTTCTCGCCGCTTATGGCGCGATCCAGCATTTGGAGGGGCCGCCCATCGAAGGGGCCGTAATCTTGCGTTTCCCGACGATGCAGGCCGCTCGCGACTGGTATGACAGTCCCGCCTACCAAACCATCGCTGCTCATCGCTTTGCCGGTTCCCGTTACCGCGCCTTTATCATTGAAGGGCGGCGGTGACATACCGACAGAAGCACTTCGGCGCTGACCACGAGGTATCGGCGTGTGAACTCGCATCTTGGGAATCTGTGGGGGGGACCAAGACAGCGGCGCTAGGGGCTCATATCGTCGATCGGATCAGAGAGTTGCTCGGCGAGAATGGGTTATCTATTGCCGAGCTGACGGAGCGGAGCCGCCCTCTCCCAACGGATTGATTCAATCGTTGACGCTCCTCCTATCCGGATCCGGGTTTTCGCACGCTGATCAACAGAGTTACAGCGCGCAACGCCTGTAGTGGGCATCAGGGGATGGGTGGCAATCAGGATGATTGCCCACCTTCCAACGATTAACCTTGCTCAAGTTGCTTCACTAGTCGCTCCGCGTCGAGATGGAAGTCCGAGAAAACAATGCTACCGCCAGCGTCGATAACCGTAAACCACGGAGTTCCTCGTGTGCGGTAGTCTTCCATGAAGGTTGGAAACGGCGAGCCGGTCGGTTGCTCGTCGTGACCGAAAACGATAGGAAGCTCATACTTGAGCTGGTTCACGCGCAACTTCTCGAAGGTATTCTCATGCGTTCCTTCGAAGACGGTCTGGATCACTGCGAACCCCACGTCTTTTGAGCTCAACGCTGCATGCAACTTTTGTAGCGTCGGAAACCCATGCAAATGGCAACCTTGGCACCAATGCTGGAAGGCAAACAAGATTTTCGGGCCGGGCCCGATATCTGACAGTTTGAACGGCGCGATACTTTCCCCATCTTTGCCAATCCATTTTTGCACCCGCAGCTCAGGCGCTTGTCGTTCGATCTCGTTCATCTGATCCTCCAACCCCGATACAGAAGCTTAGTGGATGATCGCGCGTCGCGACGGTGCGCGAACGTCCGACCTTATTTTCCCTATTTCCTGAAGCCAGAATAGATCAGATCGACATTTCGTCCTTAATATACTCAAGCTGCCGGCGAGCGCGAACTGGGCAACCATGCGCTGGTGAGCCTTGAGCTTTGCACGCTGCCCATCCGTTTGAGAGCGAACCTGCAACTTCCGCTCCGCATACCGCAGATCAGCGTACGCAGCCTTGGGGTTATCTACCCTATAGCCATTGGGTATTGGGAATCATGCTGGCCTGACGCTATGTTCGATACGCGATTTTTTACGATGATAGAGCATCTGTATCTGATTTTTAGTCGATTGGCTTATTCGGCGGATGTGCGGGCAAATGCTTTACGCAGAGTACTGAAATGAAGGCCGGCTTCGGTCTGCCGTATCGAGCAAGAGGGGTCACTATGGTCACCAGAGGTTTCACCGGTCGCGGTTCAGGCGACCAGTCCGATCGGATTCCGCCAGGTCAGCATCTGGTGGAGGATTTCCCTGTTCTGTCGGCCGGCCCTACGCCGAGGGTAGAGCCCTCCGACTGGAAATTCACAGTCAAAATTGGTCCGAAGCCCGTCAAAACGTGGAATTGGGGCGAATTCAACACTCTACCAAAGACCCAGGTGACAAAGGATATTCACTGCGTCACCTCTTGGTCCAAACTGGATACCGTTTGGGAGGGTGTACTCATTGAAGACATCCTTGCAGATGCAGAGCTTGATCGGCCTACCGATTTCGTCTTGGCGCACTGCTACGATAATTATTCGACAAACGTCCCTCTGACGGATCTGCTTTCCGGGAAAGCGATGGTCGCCCTCAGTTATGCGGGCAAGCCACTTTCCCGCGATCATGGGGGGCCGGCGCGTCTTCTAGTGCCGCACCTTTACTTCTGGAAATCCGCCAAATGGGTGAATGCGCTGCAATTCACGACGCGTGACGAGGCCGGCTTTTGGGAGCTGCACGGCTATCACATCTACGGCGATCCGTGGCGCGAACAACGATACACCCATGACTGAAAACGAAGCGCAAGTCCGTTCGTGGCAATCATGCGTGATCGACGACATCATCCAGCAAACACCGAGTATCAAGAGCTTCTTCCTTCGGTTGAGCAAGCCGTTCGCGCACACCGCAGGTCAGCACGTCGATATCCGGCTGACCGCGCCCGACGGCTACAGTGCAATGCGCAGCTACTCGATCGCGTCATCGGCAGTTTCGACCCCGATCGTCGAGATAGCTATCGAGCGCATGCCGGATGCCGAAGTTTCGCCGTTTTTTCACGACATCGCGGCGATTGGTGACGAAATCGAAGTTCGCGGTCCGCTCGGTGGCCATTTCCTTTGGCCTGAGCCTGCCATAGATCCGGTTCTGTTGATCGGGGGAGGCTCCGGCCTCGTGCCGTTGATGGCAATGATCCGGCAGCGCCGCGCATTGGCCCAAGCCGTTCCGACAGCGTTGCTCCTGTCCGCACGAACCGCCGAGGACGTTCTCTTCTCAGAAGAACTTCATTGCATCGAAATCAGCGATCCGGCGTTCGTCCTGGCGCTCGCGATTACGCGCGAGAAACCGGTTCGCGCATCGGACTTTGCGCGACGGATCGACGGCATGATGGTCCAAGAAATTCTAACCAGGCTTCAGGGAAAGCCGACGCAAGTGTTCGTCTGCGGGTCTAACGGATTCGTCAACATCGCAACCGATAGCGCGCTGCTGGCGGGCTTGGACGCCTCCATCATCAAGACGGAGCGCTACGGGGGCTAGCGGCGCGAGCTATCTCACGTCGCGCCGATCGTAGACGTGCGCCCTGGGAAGCTTTGGCGATCAACGTGAACCGTTTTGCCGAACACAGTCTTCGTACCCCCCGGCCTCTAGAACGCCTTCGCTCGCGATACCTGGCTCGACATCAAGCTCAATTTGAAAGTTCCTGCACTATCCGTCGTCCTGATATGCTCGACCAGCATGATGGGCGATTCGAGCGGGACCGCTTCCGTCCCAATCGAGGCTCGGTTACCTTAGAGCATCGGCTCGGCGCTACAGGAGGCGCGTGCGGCCTCTGCCTGGCGGTGAAAGCACTTTGGGCCATGTCGCCTGGATAGCGGCCAATCGTCAGCATCTGCTCCGATGTCGGCCAAGGTGCAGTCGCCATCTTTGAACGCCGCGAATTGGAGATCAACGCCATGACAGCGATCCGCGTGCAACTGCCGGAGATGCAATATGACAACTGATGTATTGCTGTACACCACGAATTGGTGCCCGTTCTGCCGCCGAGCGAAGGCGCTCCTCAAGGAAAAGGGCGTGCGATGGAAGGAGCTCGATATTGAGGCGGATCCGGCTCACCGGCAGGCCATGGCGGAAGCGTCGGGGCGAAGCTCCGTGCCGCAGATCTTCATCAATGGCACCCTTATCGGTGGCTCCGATGAGCTATTCGCGCTCGATGTCAGAGGCGAGCTCGACAAACTTCTCGGGCGCAACCCGCCTGCCACCTGAGGAGGTGCGGCTTGGGGCAGCCAGCCCGCGAGCCTTCGCCGGTTGATGAATACAAAAGGAGAGTCCGTTGGTCTCAGCCATCTGGAAAGACACTACTATCGCCACAAGCGACGAAACAGTCATCGTCGAGGGAAATCACTACTTCCCACCGTCAGGAGTCGACCTGAGCCTGCTTGAGATGAGCCCGCACACATCTGTCTGTCCGATCAAAGGCGCCGCGCGCTTCTTTCATGTTCGCGCGGGTGACGCGCTCAACGTGAACGCCGCTTGGACCTATCCCGCCCCCACTCCGGATGCCGAGGGTATCCGGGATTACATCGCTTTCTGGAAAGGCGTGGACGTTGCCTAGCAGACTGGACGGACGACTTCGCTGATAGCCATGCGGGCGCCGACATCTCAATTATCCTGCCCACCCCGGGCCTCGTCGGCTGCAGGAATCTGCCCGGCACCTTAGCGCGACCCGGCACTGGCGGTCTCGCACCCGCCGCGCCTCTGTTCTATCAATAAGGATGGATGACATGGAGCATTCCGAGTTCGATGCCGCTTTCGCGAAGCTTGCGGAGGGATACAGAGAAGGGACTTATGAAGGCCGGCGTTTCAGCTTGATCGTCCGGCGATCTGGGGACGGACGTCGCAACAGTCTGTTCGCCAGGGAGTTGGACGGGACTGACATTGTCAGCTTCAACCTCTTCCGCGTTACATCAGATAGGACATTGTTGAAGCCGTGCGAAATGTCCGCCGAAAAGGTCGTAGCGTTCGTGCTGGAGTTCCGACCGGACACCTGACGGGCAGAAGAAGATCCCGGCCAACCGGCGCGCCTGCGACGGCCGGCTATCTAAGGCTGCGCAAGCCTATAGCCGCAGCTCATTGCACTTCGTCTGGCGAGGAATTCAACATCGATACGTCGCCATCCGCGGGGATATCGGTACAGGCGCCCGTGTAAGCCAGATTGAGAAATCCTAAGCGATGACTAACACCAATGACGCCACCCTTCCGACACATTCTATTCTTGAGGAATGCACAGCGATGGCTGTCGTCAACGCTCTGAAGATTATTCTGAAGAACAGCTACGCGATCTACCTTAAGACAAAAAATGCCACTCGGGCGCATCCCGCCCCTACTTCAGGGACTTTCACTTGCTTCTCGCTCTGTCACTCACAGCATCGGCACGCCCATGACGCATGGTATCCAGGCCTCATAATTTTCCCATATAACCTTCTTGTCTTTTGCGCACCCAGAAAGACTCGAGGCTTTAACTGGACAGATGAGCCCTCGAGGGTAGTGTTCACCTGATTGGCTTTCTCATATCTGATGTTGATTCGCACAGTGTGCCAACCAGGTGATAGTTTCAAAAAACCTGCGCTTCAGAGCGAATTAGACGATCTTCGATAAGAGCGATCCGCCTCAAAATCCAAAACATCTAACATTGTCCTAGAGCCATATTTGTACCTAGTACTATGGCGCTCCCATTAACACATTTGATGATGCACAGAAAACTTAGCTCATGATAGCTTTCAGCTAACAGCTATTCGGAAGCCCGAAAGGATTCAACCGTTTAAGCGTGAACCGTCGATTATAAATACTTTCGTAAGTTAGCTTTAAAGGACGCTTTTAGTCCTTGTAAATACGCATTACGACTCCACAGCTACCAAATCCATACGGCGCCAGCAACCATTAAAACACCCGACACTACTAAAACAATAGTAGAGGCGCGATTGCTGCCTTTCAAAGTATGACCAACACCCACATCCATAACTAGGTGTCGAATTCCGGCTACGAGATGATAAATAAATGAAGAGTATACCAACCAGAAACTAACTTTGCCGAAAGGTGAAGAAAAAATCTCCTTGACTTCATTAAAACCCTTTTCTGACTCCAACGATTTGCTCAGCATATACAGTATCAGTCCCAGAAAAATAAAGAGCATAATTCCTGAAATCCGGTGCAGAATCGATGTAAGCGCCGTGAGAGGAAGCTGAATGGTTCGAATATCAAGATTAACCGGCCGCTTTTTATTCATTTTGACTCCAGTCAACAATTCTAGTGGGGGATTTCAGTTTTCGATCTCATTCATCATAGCAGCTGTAACAAAAATAAAGAAGCATGGACGACTCTCAATGAGTTTATTTCGCTATGGTTTAGACTATGTTCAAATGGCGATTCAGCGTTTAATTGGTTTTGGGAAAAAAGAAGAGTTTAAGGAAATTTTGGCAATTTTAAGAAGGCAGAATCCTGATAGGATAAGGGTTCTGTGAAATTTGTCGTGTACAGAGAAAATTTTTAATGTTTCTTTCGACGAACATATAAAGTTCGTGAAGCTGATTCAACTCGTGCCTCAGTTGCTCCTTCGTATATTCCTTTTCGATTTGCTGATGGAGGATGCCATTAGCGTCAATCTGAGCTTTTAACACCAGAAAGAGAAGCACTGAACCCAGAATTTGTAGAAATGGGCTTGAAATACCTCCAAGAGCATCTCCTATTTCGCCATAACCTTTCAAATATTGCAGCGGAAGAAGAGGTGCAAACAAAGGGATAAGCAGGCAAGCCGCACCACCAATGACTATGACCCAGAAAGCTATTTTGGTAACAGGAGAGTTATAGATATTCATTTTTACACCTTTTCAGAATTTTCTTTTCTGTACGCGCTAGGAGTTTTGCCAATTTTTTTCTTAAACAACTTTTGAAAGTGTTCATGTGCCGGATACCCAATGGCTTCACTCACTTCGGGAACAGACTTACCGGATTCTTTAAGCAGCTGCTTTGCTTTTTCAAGCCGACAATAGGTTAAATAATCAAGAGGTGTCATGCCTGACAGCTCCTTAAATTTGACGCTGTAGTTCGTACGCGACATCCCCGCAATCCCGGCGAGATCGTCAAGACCCCATTTTTTATCGAGACTATGATGAATAGCTTCCAAGGTTTTGCTGAGTTGCGGATTTTCGATCAGTTTGAAGAATCCAGCATTTTTATTGGATTTGTACATGTGGATTCTTAACGCTTGCACGAAGATAATTTCGGTCAGCTTTCTGACTAACGTGTTGCTTCCAGGAAGCCCTGATTTTGCTTCCTGCTCTATAATACTTAAAAGCATGGCAAGCCAAGGCGAGTGGGAGTTATCAGCACTCTTGATATGCACGACATTTGGCAGCGAATTTAAGAATGGATGATCGGGTCCGCCATTAAAACAAAAATGTCCGCAAACGACGTTGGCTTTGAGCTTGCTCTGATCACCGTATTCCAAAACTTGAGCTTCGGTGAGGTTGGCTTTAGCTCTAAATTCGACCGCAGGCTCGGCCTTGATTTTTGGTGCACTGGCCATGGTGTGCTCCATCCCTTTGAAAAAGATCAAAATATCGCCCTGCTCCGCCAATGCTTTAAGTTTAAGTTTTGGCACCTCATACCAAAACTCGCCATGAGTCACGATGTGAAATCTCGCTAGATTCTCTTCCTGCGGGAGGCTGATGCCCCAGTCTCCCGCAAATGAGGTTCTATACCAGTAGCTGCTAGTAAGCTCTACCTTATCTAAAATTTCACTGAGAACATCCATATATAGCTCCTACGTAAACTGTCTAATAAGTCACATTATACGAACTATTGAGCATGTTATATCTATTTTACATGCTGTAAATTCAGTTCCATTAGTAAATAGATAAAAACCAAGGAGGCTTTATGAAAAATAAATAATGTGATCGTTGCCGGAGGGTGTTTTTGGGGTCTCGAAGACCTCCTTAGGAGTCTGGACGGTGTGACGTCAACGAAGGTGGGCTACTCTGGCGGAGATTTTGATGATCCTACCTACGCCGATATTATAACAGGGAAAACGGGGCACGCCGAAGCGGTTCGCGTGGAATACGACCAAGACGAAATATCTCTCGAAGAGATTCTACATTACTTTTTCAAAATCCATGATCCGACTACGAAGAATCGCCAAGGAAATGATGTTGGCACTTCGTATCGCTCGGCAGCGTTCTATCGTGACGATGCACAGAAAGCGATTATCGAAAACGTGATTGATGAGGTCAATGAGATCGGTCGCTTCGAGAATCCCGTGGTCACGACGGTAGCCTTGGAAAAAGAGTTTTATGACGCTGAGGAGTATCACCAAAACTATTTGAAGAAGAATCCCCACGGGTACACGTGCCATTTTGAGAGAGATTAAACCATGAATCAAACGAAAGAGGAAAAAATGAAAGAACTTAAGAACGTTGTCATCTACACAAAAGACCATTGTCCGTTTAGTAAACGCGTGAAGGAGTACTTAACTTCTGAAAAAGTTGATTTTAAACAAATTCGCGTGGATGACGATCCCAAGACTTATGATGAGTTGAAGAAAAAAACCAACCTTCAAACTGTTCCGCAAGTTTTTGTGGATGGAAAATTCATTGGTAGCGCGACTGACTTCTTCGCGTGGATTGATAGCTAAAGAACAAACCCAAAAATAAAGGAGCAAATTTATGTTCAACTGGGAAAGCATTAACAACTATCTCGATAACGGCACTCCCGCTCCTCCTAGAAAAGTAGAAAAGAGCGAGGAAGAGTGGAAAAAAATTCTGACGCCCGCTCAATTTAATGTCATGCGGAAGAAAGGCACCGAGCGCCCTCACACTGGGGAACTCTGTTCATTTTATGAGGCAGGACGGTATGCCTGCGCGGGCTGCGACACTGAACTGTTTGATTCGAACGTTAAGTTTGATTCGGGAACAGGTTGGCCGAGTTTTTCTGAGCCCGTCGCCGACAACGTAATTCAATATGAACTGGACACGACTTACGGACGAAGAATCGAAGTGCTATGCAATGTGTGCGAAGCCCACTTAGGGCACGTTTTTCCAGATGGTCCTGAGCCATCAGGGGTCCGATTCTGTATTAACTCGGAGTCATTGAAGTTTGTAGAATAATTTTTAAATCGAGGGGGTTTATGAAAGTGAACCTTTTGAAAAAAGGAGCCGTTCGTGTTGATTAAGCTGTTCGGTCATAAGGACTGCCACAAAACCAAGATTTACCAGTCGTACTTGAAAGAAAAAGGAATCGAGTTTGATTTTTTAGATGTTCACGAAGACGACGCGGCAGCTGATGAACTGCGATCCCTTTATACTACTGGAAAGTTAAATTTCCCGACAATACTGGTTGGGACAAAGAAGCTGAGAAACCCCAAGTTCAAGGACCTTGACAAGTGGTTGGAAGCTTCGATAAAATAACGAGATCTTTTTTTTGAGGATTGTAATTAGCTTAGTAAGGAGTCAGATCAATGATTATAGCAGTTTTCCGCAGTCGTGTTGCCAAGGAGCACGGTGGGGAGTTTGAAAGAAGATACGCCGAGATGTCCGCGCTTGTCGAAGCCATTCCTGGTTACGGAAGCCATGAGCGGTTTTCTTCTCCTAACGGTGAAGATGTTCTAATTGTCGAGTTCCTTACCAGAGAAGCTTTCGATGCTTGGGATAAGCATCCCGAACACAAAAAAGCCAAGATGCTTGGCAAAGACTACATTTTTGAATCGTACGACTTTGAATCGTACGACGTGAAGGTCGGAGAAGTTTTTGAACGGCACACAAAGCCGGAGGTGAAATTATGAAAACGAGAAACGTTTATATCGTAGGTGGAGCTCGGATTCCATTTATGAAATCTATGACCGCATATCGAGACGTCTCAAGTGAAGAACTAATGACGGCGAGCCTAAAGAGTTTAGTTGATAGATATAACTTGGAAGGAAAAACTGTGGGCGATGTAGCCTTAGGAGCTGTCATGCACAGCTCGGCTAACTGGAATTTGGCTCGTGAAGTCGTTCAATCCTCCGGTTTGCATCCAAACACTCCGGCATATAACGTGCAACGTGCTTGCGGAACGAGCTTGGAAAATACGATTCAGATTGCTCACAAAATTTCTAGCCACCAAATTGAAAGTGGCATTGCGGGCGGTGTTGATAGCAACAGCGATTTGCCCATTATGGTTAGTCGAACTTTCGCAAGAAAATTGATTGCGTTGAATTCTGCCAGAACGCTTGGTGAGAAAGTAAAAATCATTTTAGGAATTAAACCTAGCGATCTAAAGCCAGTGTTGCCCGCAGTGGTTGAGCCACGCACCGGAAAATCAATGGGTGAGCATTGCGAACTCATGGTTAAAGAGTGGAATATTTCTCGCCAAGAGCAAGATGAGTTAGCGCTGGCAAGTCACAGAAATGCAGCTCAAGCATATAAAGATGGGTTTTATGATGATCTCGTCTTTCCATTCCAAGGAAATAAGACCGATGGAATTTTGCGTGCTGATACAACTTTGGAAAAATTGTCGAAGTTAAAACCTGTTTTTGATAAATCAGAAAAAGGGACTTTGACGGCGGGAAATTCAAGCTCGCTCACAGATGGCTCATCCACCGTTCTTTTAGCATCAGAAGAAGAGGCAAAAAAGAATAATTGGCCCCTGTTGGCTAAGATTGTGGATTCTCATACTTCCGCCGTGGATTATGTCGCTGGCGAAGGTTTGCTTATGGCCCCAACTGTGGCCGTCAGTGAATTATTGAAGCGAAACGGCTTAAAGCTTCAGGATTTTGATTTTTATGAAATTCATGAGGCTTTCGCTGGGCAGGTACTCTGTACCATGAAGGCTTGGGAGTCTCCCGAATACTGCAAAACACGCTTGGGACGTTCTGAGCCTCTCGGAAAAATTGACCGCTCGAAGCTAAATGTCCGTGGAAGTAGCATTGCCCTTGGGCATCCGTTTGCGGCTACTGGCGCTAAGATCGTCGGAGTTTTAGCAAAGATACTGCACTCAGCTGGTCCTGGAAAACGTGGCCTTATCGTCGTTTGCACGGCGGGAGGAATGGGAGTGGCTACAATTCTTGAAAGTTAGGAGAAAAATATGTCGGATCTAAAAATGAATAAAGAAGACGGTGTTGAAAGCTATGAATTTGCAACCCCTGAAGCAATCGAAGAAGCATTGAAAATCGGGAAGCTTAGTCAAACGGTTTTCGGCATGGGTTGCTTTTGGGGACCGGATTCTAATTTTGGAGGGACGCAGGGAGTAGTGCAAACACGTGTTGGCTACGCTGGAGCATCAACTCTGGATCCGAGTTACCGCAACATCAACGGACACGCCGAAGTCGTCAGAGTGATCTACGATAAAGACCAAATCAGCTACAGGGAACTTCTTGGAAGTTTTGAATCATGGTCTGTTCATGGTAGAAAGCAGGGCCAGTATCGCCAGATACTTTTTGTTTTTGATCTGGAGCAAAAACAAGTAGCTGAAGAACTGATTCAAGCGATTGGAAAGGAGAAATCTCCCGAGGTGATTGAGGCCGGAGAACAAAATGGTTATTTTTGGCCCGCCGAAGATTACCATCAAAAGCATCGTCTTCGCAGAAACAAACAGCTTGTAAGTCTTGCAGAAGTAGATTTCGGTCCTCGCTGGGATGAACATCTGTATTTTACTAAATTAAATAGTACCGATAGAAAAGGCTTCAGTCTCTCAAGCTGGCTAAAAAAGTTGTCTCCGGAAATGCAGAAAGCTTACCGAATCGGTTAATCTGAAATTGCAGCTGGCTAAAGAACTCTATTTTCTATATGTAAAGAATGTGACGATCTCCTTCACATGGAGTCCAAGAGAGCATAAAAAATCTGTGTAAGTCGCATTACCCATGTATTTGAAAGGAATAAATAATGCCAATATCAGACCAGCTTATCGACCGAAGCAAGACCTCAGTTTTTATGAGGTCTTGAGATCAGCGCAGCATGAACAGATCTCTTACAGTGTGGCGAACACACTGGTTTGATTGCGGCCTTGGGTTTTAGCTTTGTATAACATCTGATCGGCGACTTCGAGCAACTGCTTTTTGTCGTCAAATAAATCAGCGCTGGCCAAACCTATGCTGACCGTTAATTGTCGTAATAACCACTCATGGTTAGCCACTACCAGCCTTAACTTTTCCAGTGTTTTATTTGCGGACGCTGTGTCTGTGCCTGGCAGGATCAGCACAAACTCTTCACCACCATAACGGGCGAAAAAGTCATAGTTCCTGCTATGGCGCTGAAACAGAGCCGCGACTTGACTCAGTGCCTCATCTCCTGCGGCATGACCATAGCTGTCGTTAAAACTCTTAAAGTGATCAATATCAATCAATGCCAGTACAAAAGATTGTCCTGTTCTTTGCCAGCGAGCAAATTCAGCTTCAAACTTGAGGTCAAAAGCTCTTCTGTTGTTCACCCCTGTCAGCGCATCCGTCATGCTGGTATTATGTAATTGTTCGCCGACTTTTTTCAGCTCCAGTATGGCGATCACTTGTCTGGACAGAGCCTGCAAAGAGCTTATCTGCCGCTGGTTCAGCTGCTTAGGAACATGATCATAGACACAAATAGTACCAATCACTGCACCTTCGGGATCAATCAGCGGCGAGCCAGCATAAAATCGGTAGCCAGGTCCTGAAATCACCATAGCATTGGTACTGAATCTGTGATCTAAAGTAGCGTCAGGGACCACCATTACCGCATCAGGTGTTTCCATTGCATACACGCAAAAGGACTCTTTAATTAATACAGAGGTACGCGAAATACCAACTTTTGCAATTAGATTCAGCTTTGTGTCATCGGTTCGCGTCACCATAGCCACTGGTGCATCACAGATATAACACGCCAGTTCAGTGATATCCCGCAGGTTCTGATCTGCTTCAGCAGGTGCTTTTAGTGTGGTTTCTGCACTAGCTGTTTGAGCTAAACTAAAGGTCATGTACTTCTCCGTTTTTCTACTGCATTTTTCAAAGATCCTGCATAGAAAAATGAATTAAATCGTTGATTTAACTCTAGCATAGATCTGTCAGACTTGAAGTTATCTCTGTAGCAATGGTATTGTTTTGTACAATATTCGCCTGCTTGATTTGAGTTTTAGCTGTATTTATAAACTTTTGGCTTTTCCGGTCGCAGGCTCTATAATTTGCTCGTTTAAATCCAACTCTTCGTCTAACGTCATCTATTTAGTGTGCATGCGGCCTCCGGAGCATTTTCCGTGGCTTATTTTACCGAAGCATCGGGATTGCTAAATAGAGCTGAACGCTGTAATGCGCTTTCGAACTGAGCTTTCCGTAACTTCGGCATTAGTTCATGTACCTTGCTTACTGGATGTTGGTTGACGCGCAGCAGCACGTCCGTCAGATAATCGTAAACGTTAATAGCAGTGTTGACCTTGCTTTGAATGACGCCAACATGCTTAGCACCAAGCTCCGTTCAGCAGAATCACAGCCAGTTTTTCAGTTATCCCAAGTGTCACTCTCAGATTAAAGGCCGCCATACCGGATGTAGTGCCAACAAGAAAACTAAAACACAACTTCGCTGATCATCGCTGAGTGTTTATAAATCGTCTCCCATCACCGGTATCGATAAGCAGATAAGCCTGGTTATGCCATTAGCAGTTCTTGAAGCATTCCTGCTTTCAATGTCGTCAACGTGATCACGATTTGAGTTGAGATAACGACTCTGTTGCTGAAGACTCTCAGTTAATTGCCACTCACCAGATTCAAGAACAGCACCCGCTAACTCGGCACATACTGTTGCAAAACCATAAAGCGCTTGATTATCGCGGGTAAAACGCAGCGGCATCGTCTGGCCTTTTACAAGAAGGGACCATTCCAAAACTCTGTACTTACCTTTTAATCGGTTACTGACAAAAATAGTTATACTTGTACCGCTGGCGCCAACAACTAAAAAGCTCGTGATAGCTAGTCCTATCAGAGACCATAACTCTGGTTTCCCACTTAGTAACAGTGGATTAGGCAAATGACTCCTCAAAACGAGATCAGCACCAAGGGTCAGCGCTGTTTTATACACTGCTTGTTCTAATAATGGAGTTGCATTGACCAGTGACGCAACAGCATCACAACTATAAGGTTCTAGAACTGCCGTAGCTCTCAACCATTCTGTTTCATGGGCAATCGCCAACAAATTTGACCAAATTCGAACCAGTGCCGCTATATGAATGGAGTTTTCATCAGTCAGGACGGTTTGATTAAGCTGCTTATCCAGTTCCTGATGCCAGTATTGGTATTGGCTTGTCAAAAGTACAAACAACTCAGATTGAAGCAACTTATTATTAGTTACCGGTCTTATCCTATTTGACATCTCATTGAATAGTTGTATAAATTTTTTGTCTGCTTGTTGCTCACGCTTTAGCAGATCTTGCTGTTGTTGAAGCATCTGTAAATCGTATTCAATGGCCTGCTTAAAAAGTGTGAGTAAGGAACAGTGTTGTGATGCCCGATCTGGGCTTGAAAAGTCCAACATACACAAAGTACCGAAAGTTTTTCCGCTAGGCCAAAGCAATGGCAGGCCATAGTAATAACTAAAGCCTGCTGCAAATGTTGGGTTATTGTTTTCATATCGGGTACCGATTGCATTTTCAACTAGTAATGGCTGGTTACTGGAAATGACTTGGGAACAATAAGTGTTAAGTGCCAATGGAACAGGTTCACCGCAATAAAAAGTTGGTACTGACACACTGCCAACAGCCTGACAAATTTCGTTTTTATCTAATCGATTAATCAGCACACAAGGCACTTCCGCGACTTGAGCCATCGAGTTTACAATGCCTTGCCAGCGCTCTAGGAGCAGAGCGGTTTCTATGCTCAAATCTACTGCCATTTGTTCCCTCAGTATTTAAATAGTCCCCTTTTGCATCATTCGATCTTGTTTATCTCAGAGTATCAAACAGGAAACAAAGTGATTGATGTCAATCAGGGAATTAGCAGCATTGATGCATTAAGCGGCGCACATACACTCTAAGTAAAGTGCTTAAGTCTGATTATGGCAAGAAATTGTTACTTTGTCAGGGATAGTCAACACTTTATTAGCGAGAGACTTGCTTGGCTGACATTTAAGACAAATCGCGAGATTCCAAATCTGCCACCAACAGTCGGAACTGAGTAACTCACTTGAGCTTTAAAAAGTAAAGCATTGAAATATTTATGGTATTTATACATCCTACCTAGCTCACAGCAGAGTTTAGCATCGTGCATTAATATGACCTTACACTAAAAATACGTACTAGTTGACGTCTATCAAACTCGTTTACGAGATAGTGTAGTGGTCGACAAATTTTGGCCACATCGTTATTGCCTAATAACCGATGCTCTCTTTAAATGCGAAATGAGTAGTGCACGCATTTTTAGCCTTTTGGCAAAACGTTGATGTCTCGAAATTTTCAAGCGCTGTGCCTTGTTTATTTTCAGAAACGTCTGCTTTCAGTGAGTTCCTGATGCTCGGGCGCTCTAAATTATGGGTATAGACAATCTGATTTGCCCTATATTTGCAGTTTTTCGTGAACCCTTAATTTCACAACTCTTTTAATCTGATATCCAAAGTCTGCATCCATACATAGCCCCTACGTAAACTGTCCAATAGGTCATGTTATACGAACTATTGAACATATTATATCTATTTTACATGCTGTAAAGTCAGTCTAATCAGTAAGTGGATGAAAACTAAGGAGGCTTTATGAAACTAGATTATGTGATCGTTGCCGGAGGGTGTTTTTGGGGTCTCGAAGACCTCCTTAGAAATCAGGACGGCGTGACGTCAACGAAGGTGTGTAGTGGCACTGAAATGGCGACTGCGCAAGACGTGAAGATGAGCTGTCTGATAGCAACGGATTATCAAGCAGAACCTTCTTAAATACAATTTATTCCACGCCAATACAGCGTGCTGTCTTTCAAATCACTAGGAGAAATTTATGTCACGTTTGAACACCCCTACCACAATCGACGCCGCGCCTACTGCTACCCATACCTCACTCAAGGCTGTGGAAAAACAACTGGGCCGCGTTCCTAACATGTTCCGCGTCGTTGCCAACAGCCCTGCTGCGCTGACTGGCTACCTGCAATTGAGCGCAGCATCAGCACAGGGCGGCTTGGGTACAGCGACTCTTGAGCGTATTGCCCTAGCCGTCGCTGAGATCAACGGCTGCGATTATTGCCTTGCTGCCCATTCCTTCCTAGGCCGTAAGGTGGCCAAGCTTGATGATGCTGAACTCACTGCCAACCGCAGCGGTGCATCAAATGACCCTAAGGCCGACGCAGCCGTGCGTTTTGCTGCCGCCGTAGTCCGCCAGCGCGGGCAAGTCAGCAATGACCAGGTCCAAGCGGTGCTGAACGCTGGCTACAGTGATGCACATGTAGTGGATATTCTGTTGGCTGTTGCCCTGAACACTTTCACTAACTACGTTAACGAAGTGACACAGACCGAGGTCGACTTCCCGGCCGTTCAACCACTAGGCATTGATGTCTAATCCATTGGTGCTCAACTACAGCAATTACCTAAGTTAGGTTCGACTCGAGTAAACATATAGTTTTTCTCAAGAGTCATATCATTTTAGTGGGCTACATAGAGTGAGTCCACATGGCTAAAAATAATTGGAGATATAAGATGACTATTCCCGAAATTGAAAATGGTGTCCAGAATACCAATACCCTTAGTAATAATCTCGGTGCAAAAATCACTAAGTTTGGTATAGGTGGCATCTACGTTGCCATGACGATAATATATTTGTGGTTTGGTGGCATGAAATTCACTAGCTACGAAGCAAACGGTATACATGGTTTTGTTAGTAATAGCCCTCTGCTTTCGTGGATGTATAGCTTCCTCAGCATTCAAGGATTCTCAAATTTTCTGGGTGTGCTTGAAATTTCAGTTGGCCTGTTAATCGCTGCACGAGTTTTCTCCCCTAAGCTCGCAATCTTGGGCGGTGTACTTTCAACCGGACTCTTTTTTACGACATTGTCGTTCATGCTGACTACACCCGGTGTTTTTGAGGCATCTCTTGGGTTTCCTGCGATCTCTGTGGTTCCTGGCCAGTTTTTGCTAAAAGATTTAGGCTTGTTTGTCGTGTCTATATTTATCGTAGGTACATCACTTACAGCACTGGAGCACAAAAACAAATAAGCCTCACCCGAAACAACTATAAGTTAGATGGCTCCTAAACACATTAGAGAGCCTTTATTTTTATCTTTTAAGTGCTTCAAGTACGTGCCTTACTAGAGGCTGTTGATCTTTGAGTGAAAAATGAACGGCATAGCAACAAGGTATAATGGTTTCGCCAAAAATCAAAAATACCACCGAGAACGGACGTTGCTATGCCAAGGACAATGCTAACAGATAACGCCTAGGAAGCCCTAAAGCAAATACTTAAAGAGACAGGGCGTGTTTACAATAAATATGAACACCGAAATACACTGGAAGGCATACTTTATCGTATGCGCACAGGCATTCAGTGGCGAGATTTGCCTGAAAGTTCTACTGGGGATAAATGAAAATCCTCTATCTTTTTAATATCCTTAGGAGCAAACCAATATCTTATTGCGGTATTACAGGTTCGCGTACCTTCCGCTACTGGGCATTTTTCCCATACGTTAATTTTCTTTTTTTTATTATTTTCTTTTTCCACCTTTTTGATTGAATCTAAATCAGTAACTACCAAAGTCTTAAGTTCAAGAAAGTCGAGGAGTGGATAAAAAAGATGAGCATGAGCTCCTCCAGCTTCAATACAAGTTACATACTGGCTTGCTAATTTTTGATGTTCTGGTAAGGATTTATCAACTAATTCTCTGAGGCGAGGCATTAATAACCGTTCAGTTGTCCCCTCAACCATAATCACTTTATCTGCAAAATAAAGATCACACTTAGTCAGAGTCATGTATTTATGCAAGAACTCTTTATCAGTAACAGATATTGTTTGCATACCCTTTTTAAAATCTTTAACTTTAGTATTTCTAATACTTTTCACTGCATCTTTTTGGTTATAGAAATATCTTACTGCATCAAAACATGCCGCATTAGCAACATGAGAAGAATGTGTAGTAATAATAAACTGAACATTCCAAACGTCTTCTGCTGGATAGGCACTCGAAAGCTTTTGAATAGCAACATTTAATTGATTAATAAAAACTTCCTGCATCTGTGGATGCAAATGAGCTTCAGGTTCTTCAATGAATATCAAATGGGCTGAAGGGCGAGTAATTTGAGATCGGTAAATTTTGTGATAGCTTTCAAGTTGTAGCAGCATATAGATTAAATTTCGCGTACCAAGACCATTATATCCCTCAGGTAAATGCACACCATCTGTACCACTATAAACAACTTTTGTATGCCCAGACAAAAGTGCCTCTACATTTAATGAAGTTTCAGGCCTTAATTCAGTATCATTAAGACTTGGAAAACCCATCACCCCCATAACAGGTAATAACTTTTTGAGCATTTTGTCAAAATCACTTTGAACATTAAGCTCAATATCTTCAACAGATTTCTTTAATTTCGCAGCTAACTCTTGATCAGATTCTGTAGCCGTTGGTGCAGCAGCTGTTTTAAACAATTCACTAAGTAATTTTCCGATAACATCAGCCTCACCAAGCTTTGTCTTATCAAGAGTTCTTTGTGCTTGAACAAAGTTACATTGTAATAATGCTGCGAATGCTGAAGTATCCTCGAAATTTCTCTTATTAGACTTATCCGTCGGATCTATTGCACTAACATGCACTTCGTAAATTTTTGATAAGTTATTACGTAAACACTTAAAAAAATGTATTTGAGGTTCCATACCTACTGGTGGTTGAGGTAAATCAAACAACAAATGCATTTTTGCTAAGACAGGCCTATATTCAATACAAGCAATCGCTGTTGTAGAGTCCATATCTAAATCAATGATAAATGGTGAAAGAGGTCCTAAAGTCGGGGCATCACTATCGTATCGAAATGTCAAAGAAAGAGTGATTATAGGCAGTGTATTATATATCTGCTCTGGACTTGCCCCCTCTTCTTTCAATTTTCTTGCATTTAAAAACTTCTCACGAGACAAACTAGAAAAATCTTCCAACCTAAAACGGGCTCCTGACTCACCACAAAAACAATCAAATATGCTAGTAAAAGATGTTTTTCCGCTATTATTTCGCCCAACAATCACAGTTGAATTCTTTTCTAATACAATCTCAATATCTTCAAGAAGTCTATACCCCTCAACTCTAACTTTTTCGATACGCATTGCTCCCCCCAAAATACATTGGTTATTGTAACTTTATCTATTTTTTTCAAAGGTTTCGCCCAAGAAGAGCATGTAAATTATTTTGTGTAAATTACGTTCTTTATAAATGATTTTTTAGCTAGTCGTCCACGCATTCGACAACTGCTCAGCTTGCTTCATCACCAACTCAATCGCTTCAGCTGCTTTATCAGGTGGGTACTTCCAACGCTGCAATGTACGACGCACAAGAATTTTAAGCTGAGCACGCACACTATCCCGAACCTGCCAATCGACCGTCGTTGATTTCCGTAGCTTCTCTGTAATCTCTCGTGCGATCTGTTTCAGCGTATCGTCTCCAAGCTCTCTGACAGCACTTTCATTGTTTGCCAAAGCATCATAGAAAGCGATTTCATCTGGATTTAACCCAAGTGAAGCTTCACGCTGCATTTCTGCCTGAAACTCTTTTGCCATTTGAATAAGTTCTTCAATAACCTGAGAAGTTTCAATCGCTCGGTTATTGTATTTCCTCAAGGTTTCCTGCAAACGGTCAGAGAAGCGTTTTTCCTGTACCACATTGTTTCGTGTCTTTGCCTTAATGCCATCATTGAGTAACTTTTCCAACAGTTCAACTGCCAAGTTACGGTATGGCATCTGCCGTACATCTTCTAAGAACTCATCTGAAAGCAAGCCAATGTTGGGTTTATCCAAACCACACATTGCAAAGACATCTGTTACGCCATCAGCAATGACAGCATTATCCAGAATCTGTTTTAGCGTACTGTCCTTTTCAGCTTGCGACAGTTTACGATCTACAGAGGTATGCTTGCTAATGACCGCTTTAATGGCTGAGTAAAAGGCAATTTCTTTGTGCAGGTTCTTCGCTTCATCCAAGGTGCTGCATAAAGAGAAGGCTTTATTGATCGCCAGGACTAAATCAAGAAAACGCTTTTTACCATCCTTTAAGCTCAGCACATAGTTGGCTGCGGGGATAATCAGTCGGTGTGCCTGAGTTTCATAAGCACTTAAATCCATGCCTACCTGTTCATTGGTTTTGGCAAACATTCCTCGTATTGCATCCATCTTTTCAGCAAGAACTGCATAGGCTTCTTCTGCACGTAAAGTCGGCTCACCTTTCCCTTTTGCATCGGTATAGGTTTTTAAGGCTTGCTTCAATTCATTAGCAATGCCGATATAGTCAACAACTAGTCCACCCTGCTTATCTTTAAAGACACGGTTCACACGTGCAATGGCCTGCATGAGGTTGTGCCCCTTCATCGGTTTGTCGATATACATGGTATGCGTGCATGGTGCATCAAAACCTGTAAGCCACATATCTCGGACAATCACTAATTGTAAAGGATCGTTTACGTCCTTAAAGCGTTTCTCAAGGCGTTTTTTAGTTTGCTTATTGTAGATATGCGGCTGTAATAATGGTTTATCTGAAGCTGAACCCGTCATCACAATTTTGATTTTGCCTTTTTCAGGATCAGGGTCATGCCAATCTGGGCGTAGAGCAATAATTTCATTGTACAAATGCACACAGATTTCGCGGCTCATGGTCACAATCATACCTTTACCCGCCGTCGCTTCAGTACGAGCGTCAAAGTGTGCGACTAAATCCGCAGCAATCTGTTTCAAGCGTGGTGTAGCTCCTACCAGCTTTTCTAGTCGGCTCCACTCACTCTTGGTCTTTTCCCTGTTACCAACATCTTCCTCATCTTCCACCACCTCATCCACTTGATCAGACAGCTCTTCGATTTCAGCCTGATTAATATCTAGCTTTGCCAAGCGTGACTCGTAGTAGATTGGGACGGTTGCACCATCATCGACGGCATCCTGAATGTCATATATGGAAACATAGTCGCCAAAGACCGCTCGGGTATCTTTATCCTCACTCGAAATAGGGGTTCCAGTAAAGCCAATAAAAGCAGCATTCTTTAAAGCATCGCGCATGTGCTTGGCATAGCCGAACTTGTATGTGCCATCATTACCTAGTTTTGCTTTCAAACCATATTGGCTACGATGTGCTTCATCTGACATCACGACAATATTGTGGCGTCCATTCAATAATGGATGCTCACTCTCACCTTCCAATAATGCAAACTTTTGTACTGTGGTAAAAATGATTCCACCAGACTCACGCTCAGCTAAAAACTTTCTCAGCTCATCACGGTTATTGGCTTGAACTGGCGTTTGTTTTAATAAATCTTGAGCATTGCTAAAGGTTTCAAACAACTGTCCATCTAAGTCATTACGGTCAGTGACGATTAACAAGGTTGGGTTGTGCATGGCAGGCTGCTGTAATAGCTTGCCTGCATAGCAGCACATGGAGATACTTTTACCTGAGCCTTGGGTATGCCAAACAACGCCTGCTTTCTTATCCCCATTCGGATTGGCTGCTGCAATGGTCGCTTGTACCGCTTCCCTAACCGCATGGAACTGATGGTAGCCTGCAATTTTCTTAATGGTCTTTTCGCCATCTGTTTCAAATAACACAAAGAATCGGATGTAATCTAAAAACAATTCTCGATCAAAGAAGCCTCGAATAACTGTCTCTAACTCCCATTCTAAAGCGGGTTTATCATCTTCATTCTTGATCGTACGCCACGGCAAAAAGCGTTCCTGATTCGCCGTCAGTGAACCGACACGGGCTGTTACACCATCACTGACTACCAATGCTTCGTTAAAAACAAACAGATCCGAGATTTCTTCTTTATAGGTTTGCAGCTGGTTAAAGGCATCCCATATATCTGCATTTTCATCGGTTGGGCTTTTTAGTTCCAACACAGCAAACGGAATACCGTTGATAAAGCAAATGATATCAGGACGTCGAGGTTGTTTAGTACCTAGAATAGTAAATTGATTAATCGCCACAAATCGGTTTTGATGCACATGGTTGAAATCCACCAAGAAGGCATGGTCATGTACCCAATCGTCCTGTTTCTTATAGGTGACAGGCACACCTTCCAACAACATACGATGGAAAGCACGGTTATTGGTGACGAGATCCAAACTTTCAGGCTTGCTCAGTTTTTGCCAAACCTGTTCAAAACAACCTGCAGGCAAATGTGGATTTAAGCGTTCAAAGGCAGCCTGTATATCTTTTTCAAGTAAAACTTGTTTAAAGTCTTTGCGAAAAGGATTGCTACTATCAGGTGCAATATCAATACCATGAACGACCTCCCAGCCATTTTCAGCGAACCAGTCAAGGCATAAGTTTTCGAGTTGTGTTTCGTTCATGGCAATCCCCGATAAATATTACTTAAATAGTTCTATAATTTTCGATATATCTTCTGACTAATTACTTATGACAACTTTACTAATACTGTCTTTTGCTACACTTGCATAATAAGACTTGGTCAGCTCCGAGGTAAGAAAATTATCCATAAGCAATTGAATAAATAAATCCTTGGAAACTTTAGTATCTAATACAATTTTATCAGCAGCATCATTAAAACGAATTCTTCCTGTCAGAGTAGGAAAGGTTTGGCAAAATTGAATAATTTCGTTATTAGGGATTCCTAATTTCAATACGGGAGAAGATTTTGCAATTTTAGTAAATCTTCTTGCATATTTAATATCATCAAGTAACTCAGACAAAACCTCATGATTCTGAACTAAATTCATGCTTTTTAATGCTTCAACACCTACTGCTGCTTCTTTTTTAATTACGTCATGAAATCCAAAATTTTTTTCTATAGTTTGCAAATCAAGGCGAATTCAAACATGAGGTGCGACAGTTTGAAAAGTCTTATGATAATCAACAAGCTGAGCAAATTTCTCTAATGGTGTAAGCCAATCTAACGCTTTTCTAGGACGAGTATTCAGTGACATGGCAACTTGATTTAAATAATGCTGATCTGCCTGATTTAAATCAATCCCTTTAGGTAAATATTGCCTAATTAAACCATTCATATTTTCGCATGTGCCTTTTTGCCAGGGTGAATGTGGGTCACAGAAATATACATCTATGCCTAAATCTTCTTCAAGTATTTTATGTTCTGCCATCTCGCGTCCACGGTCATAGGTCAACGTTTTACGCAGTTCTGCAGGTAAAT
>NZ_JIBB01000030.1:0-37026 GCF_000620525.1 Acinetobacter sp. UNC436CL71CviS28 | reverse complement strand
TGGTCGATTGGCTTGGCTAATTATAGTTGGTAGTGGTGCTGCTTTAGATATCAGTGTTATGCCTAAGCTAAGTAATTGAAAATATTATCGTACGAAGTTTCAGGAGCAGGAAATGCAAAAAGCCGTGTTTCCTATCCAGAGTCATGCTGACATCACCAAAGCCATTAACTACATGCATACCAATTACACTCAGGCGATTAATGAGGGTAAGCCGTTGGTGGTGAGGATTAATCAAACACCAGATGAACGGTCAGCAGCGCAGAATAGGCTTTACTGGAAATGGATCGGTGAGATTAGAAGAAAGACTGGTCAGGATGAAGATTCACTCCATTACGAGCTCAAGAAGAAGTTTCTGATTTATATCTATCGTCGAGATGACCAGCAGTTTGCTGAAATGTGCCATGCCATTGCCAAGGTGAAGCAATCTGAACCAGATGAGTATAAGGCTATCGGTGAACAGGTCATCAGGCTTTGCAGTACAACCAAGGCGACAGTTAAACAAATGACCGAGTATTTGAATTATGTGCATGACTTTGCTGTGACCCAGTTGCATGTGCATTTAACTGTGCCGGATGATTTGAAGTGGTGTTATCAGGAGTAGGTTAATGTCATGCCAAGGCTGTGAAGCACGACGTAAATGGATGAAAGAACAATATGAACGATCAAGAGAAAGAATGCGGTTGTGCATCGAACGACTTACTTCTAAAGCTAATCGAGCAGAACAACCAGCTGATTCAGCAAAACAACCAACTCATCCAGATCAACAATGAACAGAATGCTCAGATCAATGAGTTGTTAATGCGGCTTGAGGATGAAGAAGAGCCGAAGTCATCAGGTTATTTGGATGGGTAGATATGACATCAATCATAAGTAGAGCTGAGGCTGATAAGCGTCGGGTGGAGTTAAAGAACATGAATAAGCCAAACCGAGTAATGGTATCAAAAGTTAGATGGAAGGATGGAAGTTCAGGGCCTTCTGGTGCTGCGGTAATGCTTTCGAATGGAAAGTACCTAGATTGCCAAGTTCAAAATGTCATAGTTTTAGGCGATGTCTGGTGCGCTGAAATTGATGTCCGAATTAAATTTAATGACTACTCAACCACTGTATGTTTTGGATCGGATCGACAGGCTGAATCACTGCGTGTAGCAGATGTCCTATTTCCAGAAAAGGGTAAGCTTCAAGGTACGCAGGTTGTTCTGAATGATGGTAGTTACCTAAGTCTAATCCAAGGTATTCGTTTTGTAGAGAATGGCTTAAGAGTGAAGGTGCGTATAAATAATGAAACTACAACAGCTCAAGCCGAGACTACAGACAGCCAAGGAACCGAGACTAATCAAACAAGTCAGTGATTCATGGCGTGATAGCAAGACTACAGCAGAGCGTGGATATGGGTACAAGTGGCAGAAGTATCGCTTAAGTTTCTTGCAGCGCAATCCATTGTGTGTGTACTGCTTGGAGCAGGGTAGGGTAACTGAAGCTAAGGTGGTCGATCACATTGAGCCGCATCGTGGTGATCAGGATCTATTCTGGAATACAGACAACCACCAAAGCCTATGCATGTCCTGCCACTCATCTATCAAGCAGCGCGAAGAAGCAGGGTCGAAGAACAGTACAGCATACGTGTTCATGCCTGACTGGTTAGAACCAATACCTCGATTAACAATCGTGTTCGGCTGTGCAGGTTCAGGTAAGTCTACATGGGTGAAGGAGCATGCCAAGCCTAATGATGTGGTACTCGACTTGGATGAGATGATTGCTGATATTGGTGGTAAGCCAATCTATAAAGGCAATAAGCAAGACTTTGCACTGGCTGTTAGGAAGCGCAATAGCTTGTTGCTACAGATGTCTAAGCACAACCAGAGTGGCTATCTCATTCTTACAGGTTCAACTCCAGCACAGCGGCGCTGGTGGGTCTCTAAGCTACAACCATCCTCAGTGCATATCATGGAGACATCCAAAGAAGAATGCATTGAAAGGATTATGAATGATGAAAGAAGAACTATGTCGGTTAAACAGAAGCAGATTCAATCGGTTGGTAAATGGGAGATTTGATTTCCCGATGGTGGGGGGTAAAAGATTCTTAAAAAACGATTGAAAAATCCTGACCACCAGCCGACCCACGTATAAAAAAATTTCCCATTTCACAAATATGTTAAAGGAGGGCGCATGGCTTTAACAGCAAAAAAGAAGGCATTTGCCCAAGCTAAACATGATGGCGCTGATAACAAAGAAGCCGCTATTTTCGCGGGTTACAGCCCTGAAACGGCCTCACAAGCCGGGTCAAGAATGGCGAAAGATCCTGATGTAATCGCTCACCTTGAACGCCTTGCCAGTGTTAAAGATGTTAACACTGATGTTAAGCCTGATTCGAAACCCATCATCACCAAAAAAGACATTGAAACTGCTGGTAGTCGTGCTGACCCGCTAAAGTTTCTGGAAGAAATCTGGACTGATCCGGTTGAAGATATGAAATTGCGAATGGATGCAGCAAAAGCAGCCCTTCCATATTTCCACGGCAAGGTTGCTGAGAAAGGCAAGAAAGAAACCAAAGCCGATGAAGCCAAAAAAGCCACTCAAGGCGGAAAGTTTGGAACACTTGGTTCGCAGCTAAGGAGCTGATATGTCAACAGTGTCTTTTAATATAAATTACCCAATACGCTTCAAGCCTACGGACTTTGGGAAGGCGCACTATCGAGAGCAAAGAGAAGTAATCCAAAGAAGAATAAAAACCCTAGATATTCCTCTTGAATTAAAGCTGGATGAAGAGGGGTTTGCATCAATGCAAATGCATGAGTTTATGCATTACTTTGGAGATGTTGCTTATTGTGGTGGGCACCCATTCATTGAGAAATGCGAAATTCTCATAAAAGAAGAACACCTCGACAGAAAATAAAGGCTAATTTATGTCAGCAATACTCCCAGAATGGTCGACATCTCTTCCAGACTGGGAGGAACGTATTGTCGCTAAAAAGTCACTCATGCCATGTGAACCGCTTTTTCCAGAAGTGGCCGATGTAGCAGAGCGGATTTTTAAAGAATTAATCCTGGTCGATGTGATGGGTAGCCCAAAAATGGGCGAAGTCACATTGCCATGGGTAATTGAATTTGTCCGGGCAATCTTTGGTGCTTACGATCCAGAACAGAAGAAGCGTTTAATCCGTGAATTCTTCCTGCTGATCTCCAAGAAAAACACCAAGTCAACGATTGCAGCTGGAATCATGATGGTGGCCTTGATCTTAAATGATCGTATGTCGGCTGAGCTTATCCTGTTGGCGCCCACAAAAGAGGTTGCAGACAATAGTTTTAATCCAATTCGAGACTTCATTCGAGCTGATCCTGAGCTTCAGGAAATGTTCAATGTGTCCGAGCACACCAAAACAGTCACTCACTTGGGCACCAATGCGACCTTAAAAGTGATTGCTGCGGAAAGTAACGCTGCTGCAGGTAAAAAGGCTTCAATCATCCTGATCGATGAGGTCTGGTTGTTTGGGAAGCGTGCAAACGCTGAATCGATGTTTCGTGAGGCAAAGGGTGGCTTGGCATCACGTCCTGAGGGTTGTGTGATTTATCTGTCTACCATGTCAGATGAAGTGCCATGCGGTGTGTTTAAGCAATTGCTGGACTATGCGCGTGATATCCGGGATGGAGTAAAGGTCAATCCTCAGTTCTTACCTCTGATTTATGAGTTTCCAGAATGGATGCTTGAAGCGGGTGAACACTTAAAACCTGAAAACTTTTATGTTACCAATCCAAACTTGGGTGCATCGGTTGATCTGGATTACCTGATTAACGAATTTGAGAAGGTTAAAGACGCTGGTGAAGAATCGCTGCGTGACTTCCTTGCAAAACACTTAAACGTACCAATTGGCCTAAATCTACGTGCCAACCGCTGGGCTGGTGCTGAATATTGGCTGCAGCAATCTAAAAAATTCACCTTGGATAAGTTGATCGAACAATCGGATGTCATTACCTGCGGTATCGATGGTGGTGGCCTGGATGATTTACTTGGTTTCGCTGTACTGGGTCGGCATAACAAAAGCCGTAAATGGTGGCTCTGGAATCATGCTTGGTGCAATAAAACCGCAGTCGAGAGACGTAAAGAGAATGCGCCAAAGTATGCCGATTATGAAAAAGAAGGCAGCCTGACCATTGTGGATCGTATCGGTGATGATATTGACCAGCTGGCAGCCATTGCAAAGAAATGCTTCGACTCTGGCAAGCTCGACAAGATTGGACTGGATCCACTTGGTTTGGGTGGTCTGCTTGATGGCCTGCTTGATGCCGGTATACCTGAAGACAAAATGATTGCAGTAGCTCAGGGGTTTAAGTTGATGGGCTACATCCTCACCACTGAGCGAAAATTAGCTGAAGGCAATCTTTACCATGCTGGGCAAGACTTAATGACCTGGTGTGTTGGTAATGCGCGTGCAGTCGTGAAGGGTAACGGCATGATGATCAGCAAACAGGAATCGGGTGTCGGGAAGATTGACCCATTGATTGCCACGTTTAACGCGGTGGCCTTGATGTCGATGAACCCTGAACAGGCCGAAAAAGAATATAACGTCTTCTTTATCTAACCAAATCAATTAACCAAAGCTCGCATTAAGCGGGCTTTTTTATTGGGGTATCCAATGAAAAAAGCTTACAGCTTGCTACAGGTCAAGTCATTTGATGCTGAGCAACGAATTATTAAGGGAATTGCTTCAACCCCAAGCCCGGATCGAGCAGACGATATTGTGGATCCGCAAGGTGCCAAGTTTGCGCTTCCTATTCCATTTCTTTGGCAGCACATGCACTCACAGCCTATTGGTGAAGTTACCGAGGCAGTTGTGACCGATAAAGGCATCGAGGTGACTGTTCAGATTGCCAAGATTGAAGAAGAAGGAAAATTAAAGGACCGCATTGATGAGGCTTGGCAGTCCATTAAGTCAGGTCTGGTCAAAGGTCTATCTATTGGCTTTCGTGGCCTCACAGTTGAAGACATTCCGCGTTCATGGGGTCTGCATTTTAAAGAGTGGGAGTGGTTTGAATTATCAGCCGTAACTATCCCAGCAAATGCAGAAGCATCCATCACAGAAGTTAAATCGATTTCTAAATCTTTCGAGCAGCAAGAAAAATCCGCGATTGGTGACGAGCCGCAAAAACCGAAAGTAGAAAAAACCCCTGCTGGCGATTCGGCAGAACAAAAACACGTAATAGTCAAATTGAATTGCCCAACAAAGGGTGGAGTGAAATTATGAATAAATATCTAAAACAGCTGCTTGATGCTCTTGCTGCAAAGAATGCTGAAAAGCAAGGCATCGTAACCAAAGCACTTGATGGTGGTCAAACGCCAAACGAAGATGAAGAAAAGCAGATTGATGCAATTGATGCTGAAATCGCTACTATTCAGAAAAACATTGACCGTGTTAAAGACATGATCAAACAGGCAGAAGATGCTGCAAAAAATGCAACTCCTGCTGCTGGCCAAACCGCTGCACAAGCAAAAGCCTCAGCTGAAGGCAATCCGAACCCTGAAGGCAACGACTCTAAAATTGAAATCGTGCCTTTAGCTAAAGGTATTGGCTTTGCTCAATATGCCCGAGCGAAACTTGCAGCCGCACTTGAGGCCAAAAAAGGCCACTACATCACACCAGTAGACATGGCAAAACAACTTGGCTTTGGTGACGAGGTTCAGGACCTTGTGACAAAAGCAACTTTGGGTACCACTACAGACTCAGGATTTGCGGCATCACTGGTCACTGAAAACCGCTTAGTTGGTGAGTTTGTTGACATGCTTCGTGCTGCAACCGTATTTGACCAACTTACAGGTTTCCGTAATGTGCCTTTTAACTCCAAAATCCCTAGCCAGTTAACCGGCGGTCAAGCGCAATGGGTGGGTGAAGGCGCACCAAAGCCATTAACAAACCCAACCTATGGCGAAGTGGAAATCAAAGAGCATAAGCTTGCTGCTATCACGGTCTACACTCAGGAGCTAATGCGACGCTCTGATCCAGCCGTAGACATTTTGGTTCGTGATGACTTAATTGAAGCATCAAAAACTTTAATTGATAACACATTCCTTGATGCCGGTGCTGCCACCGCGGTTCGTCCTGCGGGTCTACTGAATGGCATTACTGCTACTGCCAACACTGGCACCACAGCAGAAAACTATGAAGCCGACCTACTGGCCTTAGTGAATAGCTTTGTTACCGCAAACCTCTCGCTGGATGGTGCGTACTTCATTATGTCTGAAACGCGCGCTGCTCAGATCAGCTTACTTCGTGATGCTTTGGGCCGTAGCTATTTTGAAGGCATGGCACTTCGTGGTACTCGCACCTTGATGGGTATTCCAGTTATCACCTCTCAGACTGTCGGCAACAAGATTATTCTTGTGAAGACTTCTGAGATTCTGCTTGCTCAGGATGGTGGGGTGGATGTGTCTTACTCTGATCAAGCGACTCTGGTTGATGGTGGTACGACTCATCACTTGTGGCAAGAAAACAAATTTGCGGTACGTGTTGAGAAATTCATCACTTGGGCAAAACGTCGCCCAATCGCAGCGGCATTCCTAGATTACACACCATAATCTAAATTGAATGCTTCAAAAACAGCTCCTTAACCGGGGCTGTTTTTATATCTAAGCATCACAATTGTTTAGCTATAGGAACAGTCTATGAAGATTAAATATTTAAAGATAACCCACGACTCTAATGTTGGGGATGTGAAAGAGGTTCCTGACTTTCAGGCAAATGTTCTGCTCAAAATTGGAGTAGCTGAAGCATATAAAGAGCCTAAAAAGGCTGCTCCAAAAGCGAAAAAAGAAGATAAAACTCAAGAATAGGATGTAAAGAATGGGCTTTTTCGGAAATTTATTTGGTAAAAAGAAATCTCTCCAAGGAGTCCATTCAAACCAAGGTTGGACTTCTTTGTCTGTGCAGGAACCTTGGTCAGGCGCTTGGCAGCATAACCAAGAATTAACTCGGGAGGATTTGGCAGCACATCCTGCGGTTTTCTCATGCATTTCCTTGATCTCTCAAGACATTGGGAAAATGGGTATTTTGCTTAAAAAGCAGAAAGGCGGAATTTTAGTTAATGCCCCCATTCCTGATGACTTGGTTGTTCTTAAACGTCCAAACCATTACCAAAACTGGCAGCAGTTTTTAGAGTTCTGGATGATCTGCCGAAAATTACGTGGTAATGCATACGGATTTAAGGTGCGTGATGTATTTGGACAGGTGGTTAAAATTGTTATTTTAAATCCAGATCAAACAAAGCCGCTGATCAGTGATGATGGTCAAGTATTTTATCAGCTTGGAATTGACCGGTTGAATGGAACTGAGTCTGTGGTTGTTCCTGCTTCTGAAATCATTCATGACCGTGAAAACTGTCTTTATCATCCACTAGTAGGCATTCCAGCCATTACTGCTTATGGAATTTCAGCGGGATTGGGTTTAAATATTCTGAAAAATTCCAAAACTTCTTTTGGGAACATGAGTCGACCAAGCGGCATTCTGGTTGCACCAGGTGCGATTTCAGAAGAAAAGGCTAGAGCTATTGGTGCAGCATGGAATGCGAACTATACAGGCCAAAACATCGGTAAAACTGCGGTACTGGGCGATGACCTGAAGTACCAGCCAATCAGCATGACGGCTTCAGATACTCAAACTATTGAACAGCTGGAAATGACAAACCAGATTATTTGCTCGGTATTGCATGTGCCAGCCTTTAAGGTGGGTTATGGAACAATCCCAGCAGGGCAGAAGGTTGGTGATCTAAATGAAATCTATTTTTCTGACTGCCTGCAAAGTCCGGTAGAAGCTATTGAAAACCTGCTTGATGATGCATTTGACTTAAAAGCGCGTGGCCTTGAAATATTTCTTGATGTTGATTCTCTACTCCGCATGGATAAAGAAACAAAAATGGGCATTCAGGAACGTGGTGTTAAGGCTTCAATCTTTACACCAAATGAAGCGCGTCAGCAGTTCAATTTAGAGCCTTTGGTGGGTGGTGACACGGTTTACATGCAACAACAGAACTATTCGCTGGAAGCATTGTCTAAGCGCGACCAGATGGATGATCCTTTTGGTAAATCCGCACCTAATACACCTCAAAATACCGATAATTCAGACCAAAAAGGCCAATATCAAGGAATTTTTAAGACTGAAAACCAGTATAAATCAGGTCAGTTTGTGACGCACAAAGGCTCATTATGGCACTGTGAAAAAGATCATTCAGGCGAATTTAGCCATGAAAACTTCAAATTAGCGCAGAAAAAATGGGGTGAAGAATGAGTATTGTAAGTCTTGAGACCCTAAAAGAGCATTTGCGCTATGACGATGATTCAAATGATTTAATGCTTCAGGGGTATTTGGATGCAGCAGATTCAGTGGTGTTGAATTACATCACTGATGAGCTTGAGCCTGATTATCCCAAAGCAATTCATCAGGCAATTTTGTTGCTGTGTGGATATTGGGATCAGTACCGCAATGCTGAGCAGGAAATGCCGGTAAATGGCAATTTTCTGCCGATGCCGGTACAAAGCCTTCTTTATCCATATCGTAAGCCTACAGCTATTTAGGAGGGTGTATGTGCTGCCAATGCTGCAAATGTTGCAAAAACTCGAATTCTGAGAGTTTGGCCAAACCTGAATATGTTCCACCACCACCGCCAGTTAAGATAAAGATTGCATAGGAGGTTATATGGCCCAACGTGCCGGCGAACTATGCCACCGTGTAACGATTCAGCATAAAACCACGGTCTATGATGAATACAACTACGAAACTGAAGACTGGACTGAGTTCAAAAAGCTGTGGGGTAAACTGGATTTTCTTTCTGTAAAAGACAGCCTTACATCAAAGGCTGCCGGATCAGAAACCACAGCACGGCTAAAACTGCGCAAGCGTAAAGATATTGATACTGGTATGCGTGTTTTATTCGATGGACAGACTTTCCAGATCGTTTCGCCACCAAAGCCAGACAACGAGAATGGTCGCATTTATATGACGCTGGAGTTGTCTTTGGTGTCTTAATTGTGCTGATTTTGGTATAATTATTGAGCGGATAGGCTGATCACTGAAAGCCACTTAACCTGAGTGGTTTCCGCAATCTCTAATCAGGTTTTGCAGAGGGCAAAATAATGATAAAAACACTCCTTCGTGATTTCGCATGGTACATGGTTGCAATGTTTACGCTGTACCTAATGTGTTTATTTACAGTGGGTATTATTGGCCACACATTCATTGTTGATTTCAGCTTAATTTTTGCTGCAACTACTATCGTTTGCTTTCCGTTTTTTGTGGGGTTTAAAAGGATGATATCGCAATGAGGAAAAAGAAATTCACAAAAGAGCGATTTTACAAAAGACTGGCAGCTCGAAAATTAAAAGCGATGTTGCGAATCGAGCAAGGCATTAAGCTTGCAAAAGAAGTTATTAATACAGAACATGGGTTAAACCAGGCAATTCAAAATCTGGATATGGATTTAGCCGTACAACTTACAATCAAGCAGATGAATTTGCATAACCAGGTTAAGCTTCTTATGGCTTACAGGGTTTGAGTTATTAAGTTGCTGTGCCGCCCGCCTAGTGCGGGTTTTTTAATGCGAGGCATTTATGTCAGTGGAGTTTAATATTGAAGGCTTGGATGAAGTTCAGGAAAAGCTTAAAAGACTGGCCAATCCTCGCTTAATGAAGAATGCTGCAAGGCGTTCCATGCGTAAAGCCATGGCAATTGTTCGTGATGCGGCAAGAGCTAATGCTAAAGCTTTGGATGATCCTGAAACAGCCGAAAAGATCTGGAAAAATATTGCGATTGCTGCCGGTAAAACCCGAAACCCGAATGAAGTGGTGATGCGTGTCGGTGTTCGTGGTGGGGCTGCACAGAATGCAAATACTGATCGCGCAGCCTTATCTAAATTATCTGGTGGAATCACGACCTATTGGAGATATTTGGAATTTGGCAGTGCCAAAATGCCTGCCACACCTTTTATGAGACCTGCCTTATCCAACAATATACCCCAAGTAACAAATCAATTTGCTACATCTTTCAACCAAGAAATTGACAAGGAACTCGCAAAATTATGAACATTTTACCTGTAGTTCCAACACTGAAATTGGCTTCGGCAGTCACAGCATTGCTCGGCACCAATCCTTTAAGAGTATTTGAAGATGTAGCACCACACAAAACACCATATCCCTACGCAGTCTGGTCAGTAGTCACAGCAAATCCTGAAAACAATTTGGATTGCCCAGCAAATACTGATCATGTGTCATTCCAGATTGTGGTTTATGACACCCAGCAGAAAAGAGCATCCGATATCCGTGCTGCAATCAGAAAAGCTTTAGAGCCACATTGCTATGTCACCAATATTCACCCGAACCATTTTGAGCGTATTGCTGACACCAATATTTTTGGTCGTGGCTTTGATGCGAATTGGTTTCTAGATCGTTAAACAAATTTATTTTTTCACATAGCACCCAAACGGGTGCTTTTTTTATGCCTAAAATTGAGGAGTAGCTACTCATGGCAGTTAAGACAAACAAAACGCATGTTTATGCGGTCGTAAATAAAGAAGTTGTTCGTTTCAGTTGTTATTCAGGTTTTGGCTTTGGTCAAGACTCATTCGGCAAGATCGATGCGACATGCCTTGATTCTGACACTAAAAACTATGAGCGCGGTATGCGTGATCCGGGTGAAGGCTCTATTGCTATTCAGTTGGATGATGAAAATGCAAGCCATATCAAGCTTATTCAATTGGCTGAGTCCGGTGAAAAAGTCGAATGGTATATTGGCTCAAGCCATGCAGAAACAGCGCCCGATTATGACACTGCGACCGATACCATTGATTTACCAGGTGATCGTGTCTGGTGGACTTTTGAAGGTTACTTAAACCCAACTTCACCTGATGATCTTGCCCAAGACTCTCTAATTACCTATTCATTCACTCTGGTGCGCACATCAGGTGTAACTACAATCTTCCGTGATCCAGCAGTGGTGACTCCATAATGGCTAAATTAACATTAACCGCAACCAAGCAAGTGATTGGTGTGGGTAGTTTTGTTGAAAAAACAATTCAGTTCCGTGATAAAGATGGCGCTGAAGTCAGTGGTGAAGTTCTTATTAAAATTGCATCACATGATGAGATTGTTAATGCTTCAGATGTTTGGAAGCTGAAAAACAAACAAGAGCTCACACTAGATCAGCTTAAAAAAGCGTTAGTCTTCCAGGTTGTATATGAAGACGAAAAGACACAGTTTTTCCCAAAAATTTCTGAGACTGGTGCTGTTTCAACCGAAGTAATTGAGGCTATGTATTCCGCTGCTGACGAGGTTTTAGATTTTGCGGGAAAGAACTGGATCTACAAGACGAAGATGAATTCTTCTGCGAACTCGTCCTTAACGGAATTGGTGGAAGAACAATTGCCGAAGCAAAACGAAGCTTAAGCAGCCGGGAGTTAAAATTATGGAGGGCCTTTCGTCAAAAACGAGGCTCTCTTTTTTTTGGTCGGCGGATTGAGCAGGGCTTTGGCAACTTAATGGCGACTTACTTTGGATCGAAGGGTGCTAAAAACGTGAAAGCGAAATCTTTTATGCCTCATGAAGACCAACCGGAAGAACTTTCGCTTGAAGAATATATGATGCAAAGTTTTGGAGGGGGATCGACTTAGGTCGGTTTCTTTAAAACTTGCTCAAGCATTTCTTTTAATTCCTTGATTTGCTTTGCCTGCTCTAAGTAAGACTGCATCATCAACTCGAACTCGAGTGTTTCTGAAACTTTAACTTCAGGCTCAAAACTTTGTTCTAGGCGAGTACATATTTCAGCATTAATTGAGCGACTGTGTGATTTTGCAGACTCAACCACCTTATCTCTTAATTCTTCAGACCAGCGTAATTTATATTGTGGTTCTTTTTGGTTTTCACTCATCAGGGCAGCCGGAAAAATATTAGATGTTTTTATAATAAAGTACCTCTTTGATGTTGACAATGACATAAAAGAGGTACAATATAGAAACGTACCTAAATGATGTTATGAGGAACACATGAGTATCAATCAAAAAGGCCAGCAGTACAAAATGCGGTTTCTGGATAATAAAGATCACGAAAAGTTGAAATTAAAAGGTAAAGAGGAGGATCGTTCGATTAATTGGCTTATCAACCAAGCTATAAAAGAGTTTTTAAATAAAGAGAGTGCGAAAGCATGAAATCAACAGACAACAAAAAAGCCCCTGAATCTTGGCGGATGCGGAGCTTTGGTGTTGTTAACAAAGGAATATTAACTATGTCTAGTTTAGCATTAAGTTTTAACGAAGTAAATTTTTCACCAGTAGAGCAGAATGGTCAAATTTGGCTAACAGCAGTTGAATTGGCCAAAGCGCTAGGGTATGCAAAATCAGATGCTGTAACTCAGGTTTATGAGCGAAATAAAGATGAGTTCACACCTTCAATGACAACGACCCTCAAATTGAGTGTCGTTAGAAAAACAGGCAAAGTTGAAATGGATCATCGCATCTTTTCTCTTCGCGGTGCTCACTTAATCGCAATGTTTTCCAAGACAGCAATCGCTAAAAAATTCCGTAAATGGGTTTTGGATGTTTTGGATCGCGAAGTTATGAGTCAGCAGGTGAATTCCAAGCAAACTATCTCGCCAGAACAATGTGGAATCCTATATAACATCGTTCACACTCGCGCTGGTGGCAATCAAGGTTTAATCAAGCAAATGTGGAGCCGCTTAAAAAATCACTTTAAGTATTCTGCAAGCTACCGTGAATTGCGTGCCATTCATTTTGAGGATGCGAAACATTATTTAGAGCTTATGGAATTAAAAGTAAGTTCAAAGCAGTCGGAAGTTAAAGCTTTACCTTATCCACAAGAAATTATTCAAATTGCTGAGCAGATTAATCAAGAATTTAAAAACTCTCGATATGATTCTTGGCATGTGAGCGCCCGCAATGGCGTGTTGACTGCAATGCCACTGCCACCGGGCTTTTATCCAACAATGAACATTGCAGAATTCACTAAACGCTTTGATAGTGTACTAGATTTGCTGTATGGAACAGATACACTGCGCGTAGGGCGCTATATGTTAGCGGAGATGAATAAAAACCCATGAAAGTATTAAATTTTTCAAACATACCGCTTAATTACTTGGATGTTGCAAAGCAAATTCTTAACTTGGATATTGTTAAAGAGGAAATTGAATTCATGCAGCGCCTAGATATTGAGGATCCAATGGTGGAACTTGAGGCTGTGCATGATGGCTACACCTTGGTATCTATACCTCATGCTGATGTTTGGCTTTTAAGGTTACCGGATGGTATCTGGAAAAGAGCATATATCGGGCATGGTGAGGTTTATGCTAAAACCGTACTAGAGGATAAATATAAGCACTTAGAAGTTTTTAAGGCTAATATCACCAGCTTTAGAAAAGTCTGTCCGGTTTATATTTGATATTTAAATAAAACAAGACCACTCTTCGGAGTGGTTTTTTTGTGCTGAAATTAGTATCTTGTCCTGAATAACAAATATTTGGGGTGGGGTATGGAAATAGTAATAGCAATAATTGTTGGTGTGGTTATTTGGTATGTTTTGAAAGCTAAAAAGGCAGCAAGTGAAACAAGTATAAATCCAGACCCAAACAATACTTCATACGCTTACAATATTGTGGGTGAGCAGTCCTATCAAAATAACCTAAAAAAGATAGCCGGACCCAAAGAAGAAGAGTCGAAGTTTTTTGAGTGCTATGCCAAAGTTAGCTCAGAGCCATTTAATCAGTATGATAAGAATGCCGTTAAAGTTGAAATTAATGGCTTGCTTGTGGGTTACTTGAGTAGAGGTGAGGCGGCAAACTATCCGGCAAGGTGGTAAACAAAACTGTTCCAGCGGTCATAGATGGTGGCTGGAAAGATGAAGAAAGTACAGGTAGTTATGGTGTAAAGCTCGCAATTAATAACGTTAATGACTTGGTGTAAATGATATGGAAAAAATTATATTTTGCTCATTACTTTTAGTTTCAATGAATTCTCTGGCAAAGGAAATTAAAACAAAAGAGCAAGTAATTGAGAATATATGTGGGGATGCATCTGTATATGCCAAGCAAGTTATGAACGGTAGACAAGTTGGAGTTATGATCTCCGATGCTTTAAAAATTGCAAATGAAAGCAACATGCCCGAAGAGAAGCTAAAATTTTATAAATCAATTATATATAATGCGTATAAAGAGCCAAAAGTAATTGATGGGGCATTGCAAGTTTCAATCGAGAATGAATATAGTAACTCTGTTTATATGACTTGCAGTGACGCTATGATGAGAAATCTACCTGATACAAATTAAAAGTTTGATTTATTAAAAATCATAAAACCCCGCACCAGCGGGGTTTTTTATTATCTGAGGAAAAGTTATGGCAGCAGCATCATTGGGTAGACTAACCCTAGATTTGGTCACAAAAATTGGAAATTTTACAGGCCCAATGACACAGGCTGAACGCCAAGCTAAGAACTCAAGCAAAAATATTGCAAATAGCTTTAGTGTTGCAAGTGTTGCAGCGACTGCATTTGGTGCTGCGGTTGCAGGGGTTTCGATTGGTGGTATGGTTGCCTTTGCAGATCAAACCATCCAAACCGGAAGTGAAATTAAAAAATTCGCCCAGCTGGCCAATACTTCAGTTCGAGACTTTCAGTTTTACGCAAAAGGTGCGGAAACTGCCGGAATTAGCATGGAGTCTTTCGCCGATAAGATGAAAGACATGCAGGACCGTATTGGCGACTTTCAGCAAACAGGTGGTGGACCTTTAGCTGACTTCTTTGAGAATATTGCTCCACTTGTTGGTGTAACTATTCAGCAATTCCAAAAGCTGTCAGGACCAGAAGCACTTCAGCTTTACTACGATTCTTTACAGAAAGTGGGTGCCTCTCAAAATGACCTGAAGTTCTATATGGAGGCCATTATTTCAGACTCCTCCTTACTTATTCCATTATTAGAAAATGGAGGTGAGGGCTTCAAGAAGTGGGGAGATGCAGCAGAGCGTGCTAACGCAATCATGTCTGATGAAATGATTGAGACCTTAGCGTTAGCAAAAGAAAATGTGCAGCTGTTAAGTCTGCAATGGGATGGATTAAAAGCAACACTTGTAAATAACGTGGTTCCTGTGGTGCAGTTGGTATCGGATAATATGGATGATATCAAGGCAGTCGCTTTAGCATTGACTGCTGCAATGGCTGTTAAGTTAGTGCCAACTGTTATTGCAACAAGCATTCAGTTGGCTCAGTTGGCTGCATTTTCGGTTCGTGCTGGTGCTGGTTTAATTGGGTTGTCTGCCTCAGCATCTACAACCACAGGTGCGATGGTTGCGTTACGTGGTGCGATGGCTTTCTTGGGTGGCCCTGTTGGATTAGCAATGCTTGCAGCACAAGGTATTGCGGCTGGTGCAGCGTTCGCCTACATGAAAAGCTCAAGTGATAGTGTTAAACCTTCTCTTGATAAACAGGGCAAGTCGGTAGCTGAGCTTGTTGTTGAGTACGATAATTTAACTGAAGCGCAACAACGTGCTTTTAAATATCAGGAAGCAGTAGAACTAAAAGATCTAACAGAATCATATACCAAGGCCCAGCAACAGGTTCGCGCATACGCAAGTTCAATTGCTGAGGTGATGGCAAAAGATGAATCCACGAAAAATACTATTCGCGGGTGGATCAAAGAGTTCGATCAAAATGCAATTAGTGCTGAAACCTTAGCAAACCGCATCAACAAACTTGGCACCATTACTGAAGAAAGTAAGGTGCACATGGACAAGCATGCTGTTGCAGCAACAGGTGCAAAAAGCGCGATGGATGCTCAACAGAAAGTTGTAGATTCTTTGGAAGTGAAATCCAGAACTCTTGCAAGATCTACGGATGTTGTCACTGCAAGCGTAAACAACCAAGCGCAAGCTTGGCTGAATCTTAATCAAAAACAAAGAGCTGCACTTACTGATATTAATGATGAGGTGCTTCGGTCTCAATATATTCAAAAAAACATTGCGGCAGGCTGGAGTCGAGAACGTGCCGAGTATGTCGCTGATTACCGCGAACAAGCAGGTCTAGGGTTCTCAAAAAGACTGAGTGCTATTGAGTTAAAGCAACTTGAAACTGGTTTTAAGGTTCAGGAGCAAAATAAAGCAAGAGAGGAATCTGAAAAGAAAATTGAAGAAGCGAAGCGCAAGCAGATTGAATTAAGCCAGAAGCAGTACTCATACAGTAACTTAGAACTAAAAATGCTTCAAAAAGTTGCAGAAATTAATTCAAAGTATGGATTAAATGAGATTGGCTCAAAGTACGGTATTCCCGAAAATATGCTTGCTGCCGTAATGGCACAAGAGTCTAAAGGGAATATTAATGCTAAAAGCCCAACAGGTGCGATAGGGCCATTTCAGACAACCAGTATTTTTAGAAAGCAATATGGTCTCTCTGTAGCTGATTCATATGATGTCAAAAAGTCGGCAGAAGTAGCTGCTAAGGACCTAGCTGAATCATTCAAGATTTTTGGGAACTGGAATGATGCTGTAACCGCATATAACGCTGGGGTTAAAGGAACTAAAGATCTAAAGTCAAAAGGATTTACTGGCTCAGCAGCAAAGACTAAGGAGGCGCGTGAGTATGCAGGAAAGATTGACAAACATTTAGTTGGGCTGGGTGGAACATCAAATAAATCTGCTGGTTTTGTGGCAAATGACGCTACTGAAAACTTAAAAGACTGGGGGGAGTACTGGAATGATATTGAAAATGTTCGCAAACAATCCCTTGAGCGTCAAAAAAACGTACAAAGCCTATATTTAAGTGAAGAGGAGCAATTACTTGAGGCTAACAAAGAGGCGATCAAGGAAATTAACCTCGCCTATGCTGGTGATGATGTTGCAATTAAAAAATACCTAGCCCTTCAACAAGCCGCATACGAAAAAGACGTTGCTGAATATCAGGAGGCTCAGAAACAAAAAGAGCTGAGCGATAAAAAACAACTGCTTGAAGCTAGTCGAAATTGGATGACTGCCGGCGAATATGCTCGCCAGTACTACGCATTAGTTAGAGAAGAAATTCTCAATACTTCTGAATACTCACCAGCAATGAAACAGGCACTAATTCAAGGCTCTTTGTCACAGCAAAACCTCGAAGAATCTTATGAGCGCGACAGTGCGATTGAAGATTACCGTGATGTGATGGGCTATGGAGAAAATCCGCTAGAGCGACAGTTTGAAGTTTTGCAAAAAATGCGTGAACTCGATCTGTTGAACGAAGAGGCATACCAAAATGCAAAACTTGAACTGCAAGCCAAGTCTACCGCTAGCTACATGGAAGGCATGCTCGGTGGTTTCGCTGCGCTGGTGGATGAGAACTCTAAAACCTATGCAGTACTGTTTGCTGCTCAAAAGGCTTTTGCAGTAGCCCAAGCAATGCTGAACATTCCAGCGGCATACTCTAAGGCCTATGATGCGGTCGTTGGTACACCATACGTTGGTCCATATATCGCACCTGCTATGGGTGCAGCTGCAGCAGCTTTACAGGTTGCTCAGGCCGCAAGCATGAAGTCGGTTAATCTGACCGGTATGGCCCACGACGGTATCGACAATATTCCGAAAGAAGGCACGTGGTTGCTCGATGGCGGGGAGCGTGTTTTGAATCCTGAACAAAATAAGGATTTAACTCGATACTTGAGTGAAGCCCGTGAAAGCAACACTAATAGACCTATCGACAACAACCTGCGCGTGATTATGGTTAAGGATGAGAATGAGGCAAAGGATTGGCTGTATGGCCCAGACGGTGAAAAGGCTTTTCTTTACCACATGAAGCGAAATCGTAGTAAGGTTTAAATTTTGGAGAGTGTTTTGGGTAATATCGTTAAATTTATTAAGGCTGAATCCGATATAGAAATCGATAGTGTTGGAATAAAAGCTTGGGAAACCATGTGTAATGTAATTGATCAAGACTTTCGTGGCACTGGGTTTGAGTCTTACGCAAATCAATTCAAGGATGAGTTTAAGCCAATTTTTGAGGCATTATTTATTGGGCCTTTAGAATTTCCTGCAATTAGTGATAGTGATGAAAATCCATTACATAAAGAGTGGAAAGATGTCTTGAGTAAGACGCTTGAGCGAATTCATGTGCATACAATGAGCTTGGTGAAAACTACCTATATTCGTGAATTAGAGCGATCCTGTGAGTTGAACTTCTCATAAGACAACATCGTTAGGAATTAGGATTCGCATAAGCCCACTTCGGTGGGCTTTTTTATTATGAGGACAAAATGAAAATACAAACATCATATGGCGAGGTGCACGTATTAACAAATTGCCCTCTACTCGAATCGACTGAAAGCCTGGAATGGATGACTGAAGTACATGAATCGTTTGATGGTTCTGAGATCCGCTATCCACTTCGCGATGCACCACGGCAAATCCTGAATTTCAAGTACACGGAAATGCGTAAAGCTATGGGTGATCTGTTTCATATGCTCTACGCCAATCTGCGTAAACAGTGGGGGATTCCGCTGCGTCAGATTAAGCGAAGCATTCCAGATATTACCGATGACGATTTCCTCATTCTCGATGCAGCAGACACTATAGCCGACCTTAGAGTCGGTTTTGCTTTTATTGAGAGTAAGGAAGGCCACCAAGTTGTGGAAATCACGGAGCGCGGCCGCTACATCATTGTTCAGGAAGAAATCCGGGACCCGGAAACGGATGAGGTGATTCAAGAATTGATCACTGAATACCAGGACGGCTTTCGACTGGCTGAAAACATCACAGCGACCAACGCAGTGATTATGCCGCTACGGATCTGCATCATTGACGGTGATGCGTCAATTAATACTGGCGGTTTCTGGTCCAATGCTTCAGTAGTTTTCCGTGTGCTGGCAGAAGATTTACCAGAGCATATAGGCGATGCTCCAGAACAATATAAAGGCCAAGATATTTATTTTAAGCCGTTGCTGCTGGATGGCGACTCGATTGAAATCACCATGAGCCAGCATCAAAACGTGGTGGATAACAGTATGGGTGGCTTTCAGTCATTTACCCATCATGCCAAGGTAAAGCAGTCCAAACCCTTTAAATCGCTGATTCGAAGTTGGGATGATTTTCAGGAGTTTAGACGTTTCCTGTTTCGTCGTGGTGGTCGCTATCGCCCGTTTTGGTTGCCACTTTATGAGCGGCATTTGAATATTATAAACACGGGTAATATCAGCAGCAGCTTAAGCACCAATACCAAATATCTGGTTGAGGCTAATCGAAATTACCTTGCAGTGAAGCGCAAAAATGGCACATGGACAGCGCATGAAATTACAGCAAAAACAGGCGGATCTTTAACAGTTTCACCGGCAATTAATGCTCAGCGCAATGACATACGAACGATTTGTTATATGGGGCTTTATCGCTTTGATGCAGACCAAATTGAGTTTCAATTTTTAGGTGCCGGTATTTCACAAGTCACTATTCCCATTCTGGAGTTAGAAAGCTAATGGATATTCGTGTAGAGCTTTATCAATTCAAGCATGGGGATAAGACTTGGTATTTCACCAATCACCGTAAAGATGTCACTCATGGCGGCATTACATATAAGTCGGTGCGTGGATTAGATCGGGATGTGATTGAAGATGCGGACATTGATAAGTGTGAAATTGAGGTTACTTTTCCTCAACCGTACGCTCTTAAAAATGAGGCTGACGATGATTTTATTCGTGTATTTCTAAACAAGATTTACTTTGAATCGGTATATCTGACTGTGCTTGAGCTTGAGAAAAACGAAACATTGGTTTTGTTTATTGGTCGCGTGACTCAGCCCAAGTTTGATGATAGTGCAAACACCATGATTTTGGTTTGTTCAACCGGTGAATCTTATTTAAACAGAAGTATCCTGGTTCGAAAGTTTCAAAAGACTTGTCCGAACTCTATTTATGATCGTTGGTGTGGCTTGAAATTTGTGGATTGGGCTTTTGATGTGACTGTGACCGAAATCAATGGTCTAACGATCACATTCACCGTCAATCCTACTCAAGTCAAAGATGAAGAAGGCAACTTGGTATTCGAGCAGATTCCCATCTTAGATGAACTGGGGCAGCCTGTTTTAGATGAAAATGGGCAGCCGACATATACAGATGGTGATCCCATTATGGAGACCAAAGTGTATGCAGCTGGTTATCTCAATCGCGGTCTGTTTAAAAAACTCGGTGTTTATACCTTTGTTGTTGGAAACTCAGCCAATTCAGTCACTTTATATCGAGAGCATGTTGATTTAAAAATTGGCGATGTGATTCAGTTGGCACCAGGGTGCGATCAATCTTCAAAAAAATGTGATTCAACATTTAAGAATGGTGCACGTTTTGGTGGGCATCCATACATACCTTCCGAAAACCCAGTGATGACTCAATTGATTAAATAAGGAGGCTTTATGGTTATTGCGCCATGGCTTATTTATGCATTTTTAGCTGTTACAGCTGCAATGATGGTTTATACATATGTACAAATGCGCAAAATGCAAAAGAAGAACGGTCAGACCGCCAATCAACTTGATGGCACCATTGCTGATGAAGGTACTTCATTTAGCGACATAGCGGGCAGCCCACATATGTATGGAAATATCACACATCTGTGGGGGCAGACCACCACACCGATTAAAGCCAAAGGCGGTAAATAATGAGAATTTACATGTCTGATTTACGAAAAGCCAAAATGTGTGCTCGCGGTTCGCGGGCCTTTTTTTTGTCTCAAGGTTGGGATTGGCAGGAATTTCTTAAAAATGGTATTGAGCTTGAGGTTGTGAAAGCATCAAAAGATGCGATGGCACAGCAAGTGGTGGAGGTAGTCGAAAATGGGTGGAAGTAGCGATCAAGTAACAGGTTATAAATATGTAACGAATTTTCTATTATTTATTGGCAATCCGATTGAAAAAGTGTTGGGCATTAATTTTGACAAACGTGGTTGGTTAACGCCTTTAATTGATGAAATGAAGAATCCCTTAACTATAGGCACTGTAGAAAAACCAACTTTATACGGTGAAAATGAAGGTGGGGTGGTTGGGCAAATTTATGCAAAATATGGCACAGATAATCAACAAGTAGTGCCATTTTATAAAGACTATATGGAGTCAAAAGAACTGTCTGCTTCTGCTTATCCTTATCAATCTTATCTCGCATTTAAAGATTTTTATGTCGGTAACTCAGGCTACATGAAAGAAATGCTGCTTTGGCCGAAGCGGATTCATGTGAGAAATGATGGGGGTGCGCAGTGGTATGATTTGAAGGCAGAAATAAACACAGAATTAAATAATCCAGATAATGGCTTTGATGAAAATTGGAAATACTTACACAATCCGGTTTTATATAAGCATAAATCATCTTTTGATAATATCTGGGCTAATTGGACATCGGATTATTACGATAACAATTACCACATAGGGTTTTCAACATCTGGTCAAAGCACAGGTGTAATTCAACTTGAAACAGCTGCGGTTGAGCTTTCGCTGGACTATGAGGGGTTAATTGGCTGGGCTGAGATACAAATTACCTTAATCGGAGAAGAGTCTGATATTGATATAGTATCAATCTCTTGGCCTTACGAGTATTACTACACAAGAAAAGATTCAAGTGTACATAAAGTGTATTCACTTATGCTTCGCTCTAATAATACTGCCGGAAAACTAGAGATAACCCTCTCAAGGACATCCATCCCAGGGACTGGCTTTGCTGCAACACTAACCCCCATGGGAGTGTATCCAATAGTTGACCCGGTAAACGAAGAAAACCCAGACATCAATCCAATCCATAAAATCCGTGAAATTCTTACAGATGACACAGCGATGAATAAGCCAGAATCATCTGTTAATGATATTAATTTCACAAAGGCAGCAGATCGGATTTTTGATGAGGGGTTGGGTATTTCATGGTCTATTACTGAAAAATCATGCATTGATGCCATTAACGAGCTTTGCTACCACATTGAGGCTGGTATACGCATCAATCGCCAAACCGGTCTTTATGAAATGGTTTTATTTCGTGATGATTGGTTTGATGAAGATGAAATACACGCCATTCCTGAGAGCAAAATCAAAAGCATGCAGTATGAAATTACCAATGCTGATGAGGTTATTAATCAAGTCAATGTGAATTATTACGATCGTGCAAATATCAAGAACTCATCATTCTCAATTTCTGAAAATGGACTGATTCAAACACTGGGTTGTGTAAATGCTGAAACTTTGGATTTTCCATATTTCATGAATATGCGAAATGCGGAAATTGTGGCGAACTGGAAGCTTAAACAAGTATCCACTGGGGCTTTTAAAGGTGCATTTACAACGGGTTGGCGCGAGGCTAGAAAGTGGAATCGTTATGATTTAATTCGGCTGCCGTGGTCTAAGCGTTGGACTGGAACTATTTTGGTTCGCATCATGAGCATAAACCTTGGTGGACCAACGAACAATGAAGTTTCAATTGAGTACATAGAGGTTGTGCCATCGACTGCAATGATGAATACCACTATTGTAGCCGATGAACCCATTGATAAGCCGTTGCCACCACAAGCTTGCGAGTATGAACCTTTTGAGATGCCATATTACTTAGCTGCAATGAGGCTTGGTCAGCGTCAAGTTGATGAAGAATTAGCATATGATAGCAATTTTGGTTTGGTTGGGGTTGTTGCTGAAAAACCACAAGAGAACTCGCTTTATGCAGTCATGATGACAAATAATTATGACGAGTGGGTGCGTGCTGGATCAATTCAATATTCATTAACTACTGATTCAGATCAATTTATTTCAAAAACCTCATCAAGTTTCACAGTGAAGAATTGGAAGAAAATTTCTAATGTTCCGGCTGGCACACTGATTCAGTGCGGAAAAGAGTGGCTGACAGGATTATCTGAATGGATGGTATTTCAAAGTGTTGACCATAATACTGGTGTTGTATCAGTCAAGCGTGGCGCATTGGATACACAACCAAAAGACTGGGATTTAGGTTTAAAACTTTATTTCTGTGGAACCGATATTTCGTATGATCAGACAGAATATGTCGCAGATGAGAAAGTTCTAGTATCTGCACTAACAACTACACCATCAGGCGTACTTGAGCAAAAAGGCTCAAATCTAGTGGAAATGAAGGCTCGTGCAGTTCGACCATACCCACCAGCAAATGTGAAAATTAACGGTGAGTATTGGCCTACTGAAATTGAAACAGACCTAGCCATCACTTGGGTGAATCGGAATCGCTTACAGCAAACTGGCGGTGAAATCATTGGTTGGTATGAGGGTGGTGTAACGCTTGAAAGCGGTGTGACTTATATGTTGGTTTTAACTGAGCTTGATGAAAACCAAGTTGAATTAAGGACTCAAAACATAAATGTGGGTACTTTGAATGAGTACATAGTGTCTACCGGTTCAATGCAAGCGAATACACTCTCAATTGAAATAATATTGAAATCCATTCGTGACGGTTATGAGTGTTTTTATCCATTTACGCACACTGTTGAGTTATCTCAATTCTTTAGTGCGCCATACGACATTGCTTATGTAGTGAGTGACTTATGAGTAAAAAAATTGATTACACTTTTAAGATAGATGGGTTTTACGAAAGCACAAATTACTATCGCTCAGAAACTCCAATGAATGTAAATGCGATGCCCGCGCCAGTTGCGACAGGAATTACAGGGCTTACATACACGGATGAAACAGCTGAGGTCGGGAAAACGTATTATGTAAGATTTGGAAGTTTGAAGAATGGTAATGAAAAACTAAGCAATGAAATTACCATTTCAATAGCAGAGCCTGGATCAAGATATTGGCGAGTTCGTACTACCCAAAACAATGGTTCGCTATACATATCAATTGGTGAGATTTTCTTAGTTAGCGGCTCATCTGATTTGGTTACATCAGGTAAGATTTATAACCAAAGCTCTAAGAGCGGTGCAAATGGGGCGGAGGGTTGTTTTGATGGTATTGTAAATGGCTCAACAAATTGGTACACCGCAGCGGCAAACATGCCTGCATGGGTTTCAATAGATATGGGTGGCCCTGCAATTGTTGATCGTGTTGATATCGCAATGAGTACATCAGCAGGACCAAATGAAGCACCTAAGAGCTTTGAAATTCAAAAGAGTGTTGATGGTGTTACTTGGGTTACTGTCAAAGAATTTACAAATCAAATCAGTTGGGCACTTGGAACAAGAAGGCAATTTATTTTATAGAGTACCTTCGGGTGCTGTTGTGCAAATAGAAGTTTAAAACCATTCAACACAATGCACCTTCGGGTGTTTTTTTATTGCCAAAAATTGGGGGGATTTATGACAAAAGGAGAAATCTATGGACTTCCTTAGTCAAGTTTTAGAGAGCATCAAAAGTCATTCACATATCCTTTTTACGGGAGTTTTGGGTGCGACTTTTGGCTTTCTATTAAGCAAGGAACCGGCTCGAGACCGCTGGATAGGGTTTTTTGCCGGCTTCATTTTATGTGTGGTTTTTGCTGAACCAGCAAGCTTATTTCTTGCAAATGGCAACTACCCCGAACTATTTGGTTTTGTTTTAGGTGCGGCTGGTAAGAGTACAGCTGAAGCATTACTAAGTCTGGCCCGATCAAGAATCCTTGGTTTGGTCAAGAAGGAGGATGAAGATGCTGGTAATCATCAGTAAGACAGCATTGATATTATTTATAGTTTCTTTTGCAATCATGGTATTCCACCCAAGAATACAACTACCAAAGCATATTGATTTCCTGTTGATGTTATCAATCTTCTTTGGAGTGGCGCTTTTTGTCAAAGATGACTACACCCCAAGTCCAGCCGGCACACTTTTCTATACAACCGTAAGCATTGTAATCGCACTCTTTACCCGACAACTCTATATCTGGGGAAAAGGTGGCGCACGACCAAAATTCTTTAAATGGGATAAAGACAATGAGTAAGAATTTAACCACTGCTCAAATTGAAGCTCAAGCGAAGGCGCTTGGTGTTGAAGTTGCTGCTCTCCGTGCAGTTATAGAAGTTGAGTGCAAAGGGGCTGGCTTTAATCCAGATGGTACACCAGTAATTCTTTATGAACGACACAAGTTCTATGAAGGTCTGCAAGCAATTAACTGGATTACTAAATCAAAAGAATGGTCCAAGCAGTTCCCAGATTTATGTAATCCAGCGCCTGGAGCATATGGCAAATATTCAGCACAGCATGACAAACTGGAGCGCGCAGCCAAGCTTAATCGTGAAGTGGCATTGGAGTCCTGTTCGTGGGGAATAGGGCAGGTCATGGGATACCACTGGAAATCTTTGGGCTACCCAACATTACAAGCATTTATTAATGCAATGTATAAAGATGAAGCCAGCCAACTAGAAGCAATGTGTCGATACATTAAAGTGAATGGTTTAATTGGTGCACTTAGAAATAAGGATTGGAAGGCATTTGCTAGAGGCTACAATGGGTCCATGTATGCAAAAAATAGTTATGACGTTAAATTAGCTAAAGCATATAAGAAGTGGTCCGCATGAGGCTGCTTCTCCTTATATCCTTCTTTCTCTCCGGCTGCACAGCACACTCAATCTCTAATCATGTGAGCGTGACCGTGTGTGTGCAGTGTTTAGCGCAATGATCAACAAACCCCGCCAACTTCATAAAACTCTAATGGCTCTTGTTCCGAAAACCACGGATTATACCGCAATGCCCATCCCGGACTTTTATTGTATGGCTTGGCCCGTTTGACTAAATAGCAAATATAGAATTGCATAACTATCTCTATATAATTTTTCTTCTTTGTGATTAAAATTTAGATGGTATAATACACTTACACGGTGACTTCGGAAACTGTGGATAACTTAGTGTTTACGTCAATATTACGTCATTTCAACCTAAGTTGCTGTTTTCCTTAAATAGATACTACGTTGACATCGTAGAGGTCTCCAGTTCGAGTCTGGATATGCCTACCAAATATGACACCTTATGGTGTAAAGGTTTCAAGGAAATACAAGTACTTGAAGCCTTTTTTAATATCTGGCATTCATAAAATAAAATGTTTTTAATTTTATATGCGCTGTCATAGATATAGAACGTAAAAAAGTCCTCATAGTGAGGACTTTTTATATTAACGCTGAGTTTTAAATTCAAGCACTGTATTCTTGTTGCTGTCCATCAGTTTTAGCTCAGTTTCACTCACCTTATATTGAGTAACCTGATTCAAAGCATTAGTAAATTTATCTGGTAAATTTGTAGGGCTTAAACAAGCTCTTCGTGTTTTGGCTATTTCTGAGAAAGTAATTTGTGTACCTTTCACTGCATAGCCTCCCATAAGACGGTTACAGCCATCAGTTCCGCTAAGTTGAGTATTATCAAAAATTAAACTTGGAACATCAGATTGCTGAGGATCAGCCTTATATTTTACATCATTGATCTGAGTTACTATCCATGTCTTGTTTTGTAATAAAGCCAAGTTGCGGTCAGTAGATGGGTTGTTCATAGTAGCACAACCGGCAAAAGCTAAAGTGGATGCAATGCTAGAGGCTATAAAAAGTTGTTTTATCAATTTTTTCTCCTATAAAACTTTAAATTATATTCTTAGATTAACTACTACAGCATAGAACAAATTTAACTAAGTACAGAGGTAAATTACTTTTTATCAATACTTTATTAATAAAAATAACATAGATAATATTTTTTATATAAGAAGTTAATAAAATTATATTATTAAATTTGAAAGATTTATAATTTTAAAAAATTAAAAGATAAATAATAAGATTTTCTTTAAAAATATTAAAATTAAATTCTAATTAAAAAATGGAAAAATTATTTATCTATGAATATAAATTATATAGTTATTATATTCTTTATTACCAAATTAAAAAAATTTTTTGATCATAAAAACCTATAATTATTTCTAATAAGCTTGTTATTTTGGAAAGCTGTGCTAAGATATAAAACTTAATGAAGGCAAACCTCATACGATGCCACTCCCATTTTTCAAGATTTTCTTGAGATTTTGTAGTTATTAAAATTAAAACAATTTTATTTTAATCAAATAATTGTTCGAAAACTGCTCTAAAGAGTTTACTAAAGTCTATTGTATTGGTGTATATATTGAAATATCCAAATTTTCGTACCGCGAAATCTATCGACGGTGATATTATTCATGTTCAGATTATAGCTTCAGAAAGAAAACAAAATATTTCTGGTGGCTTTAAATGGGTAAAAGTAGGTGAAAAAGTTCTACTTGATTCCGGAAGAGAGATTAATTTTAATCTAGATGGCCAAAGCTTTTATGTTGCGCCTAATCAGATGTACCGGTTATAAATATTAAGCTCACTTTAGTGGGCTTTTTTATTTGCTAAGAAGTGATAATTTCAATAAATTATAAATTTTTAGAAGAGGAATAATAAGAATTAATGTAAAGAACTTAAAAGTAGAAAAATTTAGTTACTAGAAGAAAAAGCATAGAGAGTAGATTAATTAAATTGATAAGATAAATTTAAAATTAGATTTAGACTTTATTTGAAAAATTAACCATTTAAGCAAATTCAGTTTTTTTTAATTTTTACTATTGGGCTAATTGCTTAATTTATATGCGAATATTAATTAAATTATACTAACTATAACATGTATTAACATTTATTCTTAAAGATGTAACTCTATTTGAGTTTAATTTTGGTTAAAATTATTTCCACTATATTAACAATTGTACAAAAGAATAAAGCTACTCTATAGGCCTGTTTTCAACCCCAGAAAACAGGCCTTTTTTTATAAAAAATATTCTGGATTTATAATTTCATATGATGTTTAAAATAAGGTAAAAAATTATTTAAATGTAAACTTATAATAATTAAAAGTAGGTAAAATTTACATTAAAATAAATGAAGCATTGATATTAAAGTAGTTATAAGTATGTCTAAATTTATATCCTAGAAAAATGATTATATAAGTATATTGAAGTCACACCTATGAATACCTAACTCAAATGCTTTAAATAAAACTCATCCTTAGTTATAACAAAACTTATTGCTGACTCCCTTATAGTGAAGATGTTCGTTTGATAACGACCAACCTGAAACCAACTCAATATTTGTTATGAGGTGTGAAATGGCTAATCAAGATAATAAACGCGACAATAACCAGCGCCAGCAACAGGGCAGCAATAATCAGCAACAGCAAAGTGGCAGTAATAATCAGAAACAGCAAGGTGGTGGCGGCCAAAATAGTCGTCAGCAAAGTCAACAAAGTGGTAATAACAGCTCAGGACGCGGCTTTGCTAGTATGGATGCAGATAAACAGCGCGAAATCGCTAGTAAAGGCGGTAAAGCAGCCCATGAAAGTGGTAATGCACATGAGTTTACCTCAGAGGAAGCTCGTGAAGCAGGCTCACAAAGCCACAAAAATGATAGATAATTATCAAGGACTTTAATTTTATTAAGAAGTCTTTAGATAATTTTTTAAAAGGAAAGGGTTGCTTGGAGCCACCCTTTCTTCGTACTTCTGATATATAATTTGGTATGAATCGGATGAGGGTGTCAGATCTTGGCGTGAGTTCCATATTTATCGATCATGATCGAACTTGCTTCATTTAAGCCAATTACTTCACAGGAAGTACCGCGTTCAGTAAATTTTTTGATGACGGAATCCAGCATGGCTACAGAGGTTACATCCCAAATATGGGAATGGGTAAGATCAATAATTACTTTTTCCACCTGTTCATTAAAATTAAAACTCTGGTAAAAACGTTCGGATGAACTGAAAAAAATCTGCCCCACCAAGCTGTAACTTCGGACACCTTCCTTTAAAGTAGATTCAACTCGAATATCATTTTCCAGTTTGTTGGCTAAAAACAGTGCAGAAAGCAATACACCAGTCAATACGCCCAAAGCCAGGTTATGAGTGGCAACTACGACCACCACAGTTGCGATCATTACACTGTTGCTACTCTTCGGGTTTTTATGAAACTGTATGACTGATTGCCAGTTAAATGTGCTAATTGAAACCATAATCATGACTGCCACTAAAGCTGCCATTGGTATCAACTTAAGCCAATCACTGATAAATACCACCAGAATTAAAAGAAATATCCCTGCACAAAAAGTCGATAAACGTTGTCGACCGCCAGATTTCACATTAATCATTGACTGTCCAATCATGGCACAGCCAGCCATACCCCCCATAAAGCCGGTAACAATATTTGCAATACCTTGTCCTTTACATTCTTGATGCTTATCACTTGAAGTATCAGTCATTTCATCCACAATACTGGCAGTCATCATTGACTCTAAAAGGCCTACTGCAGCCAGAGCAATAGAATAAGGCAGAATAATTCTGAGCGTTTCAAGGTTAAGCGGAATGTCTGGTATAAGAAATACAGCCAGACTATCAGGTAAAGTACCCATATCGCCTACAGTACGTATATCACTGTTTAACCAGATTGAAAGCAGGCTAATCACCACAATACACACCAACGGGGAAGGTAACCAGCTGCCAAGTCTTGGAACATAAGGAAATAGATAGATAATACTGAGGCCTAAAGCAACAAATAGATAAACCTGCCAGCTGACATTGATGAGTTCAGGTAATTGAGCCATAAAAATTAAAATGGCGAGGGCATTTACAAATCCAATCACCACAGATTTAGATACAAAACGCATCAGCTTGGCCAGTTTAAGGTAACCAGCCAGTATCTGGATGATGCCAGTCAGTATGGTAGCCGCAAGTAGATACTGTAATCCATGCTCTTTAACCAGATTAACCATAACTAAAGCCATAGCTCCAGTTGCAGCTGAAATCATGGCAGGTCTGCCCCCTACAATGGCAATTACTACTGCCATAGAAAATGAAGCATATAAACCGACTTGCGGATCGACTCCGGCAATAATTGAAAAGGCAATTGCCTCGGGAATAAGTGCCAGACCTACTACCAGTCCAGCCAGCACATCAGCACGAATGTTTGAAAACCACTGTTCACGGAAAGAAGACAACATAAAGAAAGCCCGATTTTTATTGGAACAGGCGAGTGAGGTGACAATATTGTGAAAAAGACATAATTACGCCACACCACTAACCTTTAATATAGCAATGAGAAATTACTTCTAGGAAATGAGTAATCAAGGTGGCGTAAGAAACATAGAAAATAGTAAGAAGGTTTAGATTATAGGGCACCGAGAATAACACGTTTCAAGTTCTTAGAAAATTGGTGCTGATCTTATCGGCCATAGTGTTAAAAGAAATTCAGTTTTAAAATGCATGAAGCATTACGCTCTTGATAAAATTACATCAAGATTTTTCGATAACAACTAAAGATAAGAGATATGAAAACAGTTATAACGGTAATCGCAGCAGTTACAGTCGTCTCGGTAGGCTATATAACCTATCATACTATTCAGCAAAAGCGTCAGCAGGAGATCAAGCAGGTCATCCAGGAAGCACAGAGCTCTTTAGAGCAGGCTCAGCACAACCCGCATCATCTCGAACGGAGTACTTTCCCGGCGTTTGATACTGCAGGGAAATCCGTTCAGACTGAAAAAATGTAGAGATTTTTATACTTTTTTGGGGTTAACGGGAGAGAAAATAAAAAACTTGCAAGTTTATTTAAAATTAAGCGCCTGATTTTAAATATTTTAAAAATAGTAAGTGTTCCAAATTAATCTGAGAAGATTAAACCTGATAATCAAAAATAAAATCAGTGTGTTATAATCTGGCCGAAAAAATTTAGCGGGTAGATTTAAGTTCACACTTTTTTCTACAGGTTAGATGAAAAAGCTGCATAAGATGATGCAGCTTTTTTGTTTGCCTCGCCTATTAGTGGCACTCATCAAGTGTTTAGTAAGTTTGGGCTCAGGTGCAGCTTGAAGATGGGAAGTAATTAGGATGGCATAGGTCTTGCTGTTTTATCCAGAATTACTTGCACAATATCTGATTTTGATGCATTTAAATTTTATAGCAGTGTGGTGATTTGAGGCTTTTCAGGCCGAGGATTCAATCGCAAAGATCTTAATTCTCAGGGGCGATGTAATGACAACTCCCAATACCTCAGCCGGTATGCTTGAGCGCTTGTTCAAGCTCAGCGAAAATAAAACCAGTTTTAGAACAGAAGTTCTAGCAGGTGTAACCACATTCTTGACAATGTGTTACATCATTATTGTTAATCCAATGATTTTATCCGAAACCGGAATGGATCATGGAGCTGTCTTTGTCGCAACCTGTCTTGCAGCCGCAATTGGCTGTCTGGTTATGGGAATTGTGGCCAATTATCCAATTGCCCTTGCACCAGGTATGGGACTAAATGCCTATTTTACTTATTCAGTGTGTTTAGGGATGGGGGTGCCTTGGCAAACGGCACTAGCTGCGGTATTTGTTTCAGGTCTGGTATTTATTGCTATCAGTATGTTCAAAATCCGTGAGGCAATCGTCAATGCCATTCCCATGTCATTAAAACTGGCGATTGGCGGCGGTATTGGGCTGTTTTTAGCCTTGGTCGCGCTTAAGAATGCCGGCATTATTGTAGATAATCCGGCTACTTTGGTGGGGCTGGGCGATATCAAACAGCCAACAGTTTTACTGGCCCTGTTAGGTTTCTTTCTTATTGTGATCATGCATCATTTTAAGGTCCGTGGTGCAATCATTCTCAGTATTCTGGTCGTAACTGCAATTGCAACTGCTTTAGGCCTGAATGAATTTAAAGGTATAGTAGGCGCGGTGCCATCATTGGCTCCAACATTGTTACAAATGGACTTTGAGGGCCTGTTTACGGCCAGTCTGGTAGGGGTGATTTTTGTATTCTTCCTGGTTGACCTGTTTGACTCTACCGGTACTCTTGTAGGGGTTTCTCATCGTGCTGGCCTGCTTAAAGATGGCAAGTTACCACGCTTGAAGAAAGCATTATTTGCTGACTCTACTGCCATTGTAGCTGGGGCCGCACTAGGCACTTCATCTACTACGCCTTATATTGAATCTGCATCGGGTGTGGCTGCAGGCGGCCGTACTGGCTTAACTGCTGTTGTCGTCGGTTTCATGTTTCTGGCGTGTTTGTTCCTGGCACCGTTAGCCCAGTCTGTACCGGGTTTCGCGACAGCGCCGGCTTTATTGTTTGTTGGGGTATTAATGATCCAGGGTATTACCCATATTGAATGGGATGATATTACTGAAGCGGTTCCTGCTTTCCTGACTATCGTTTTCATGCCTTTTACCTATTCAATTGCTGATGGTATTGCTATGGGCTTTATCAGCTATGCACTGGTGAAGCTTTTTACAGGCAAAGCAAGTACGGTTCCTTACATGGTATGGATCATTGCCGTGTTATGGGTAATCAAATTTGTTGCTTTTGGTGGCTAATTTTTATACATCATTCAGGGTGTAAACGGAAGTTTGCACCCTTTTTATTTATTGCGAATTCCAAGGAGAGACCATGAGTCATACTGAACTCATTCGTGCTTTACCTAAAGCTGAACTGCATGTACATATTGAAGGGACGTTTGAGCCTGAACTCATGTTTGAAATTGCACAGCGTAATCAGATTGATATTCCTTATAAGTCTGTAGAAGAGGTAAGACAGGCATATAATTTCCATAACCTGCAGTCATTTCTTGATATTTATTATGCAGGGGCAAATGTACTCATTCATGAACAGGATTTCTATGACCTAGCTTGGGCATATTTTAAAAAATGTGCTGAAGATCATGTAGTACACACTGAAATATTCTTTGACCCGCAAACTCATACAGATCGTGGTATAGCATTTGAAACAGTTCTGAATGGTTTGCAACGTGCCTGTAATGATGCAAAAGCAAAATTGGGTATCAGCTCATACCTTATTATGTGTTTTTTACGCCATTTAAGTGAAGAAGCAGCATTGAAAACTCTGGAGCAGGCACTTCCTTATAAGAATCAGATTATTGCAGTAGGTCTGGATTCAAGTGAAGTCGGCCATCCACCAGCTAAATTTACACGGGTTTTTGCCAAAGCCCGCGAAGCAGGCTTTTTGGTGGTTGCACATGCGGGTGAAGAAGGTCCACCAGAATATGTTTGGGAGGCTTTAGACCTGTTAAAGGTTAACCGGATTGATCATGGTGTGCGTTCTGAGGAAGATCCGGTTCTCATGCAGCGGCTGATTCAGGAAAAAATGCCTCTTACAGTTTGTCCGCTGAGTAATCTGAAACTTTGTGTAGTGGATGATATGCAGCAGCATAATATTCACCGTCTGTTACAGCAGGGCGTTAAAGTAACAGTAAATTCAGATGATCCATCTTATTTTGGTGGTTATATGAATGATAATTTCTTTGCTATTCAAAAAGCGCTGAATTTGTCTGAAGCTGAACTTAAACAGTTAGCGATTAATTCTTTTGAGGCGGCTTTTATAGACAATACTGAAAAGCAATCATGGATTAAGAAAATTCAGGCTCTGTAATCAATTAAAATGAAATCAATAGGTTTACTCTATGTAGGCCTGTTGATTTATTGTTATAAAAAGTAAGCTGAAAAAAATAGTGATAAAAGCCTTATATGATCAGGAAACAAATGTGCAATTTAACTGATCAATATTATTTATTATGCCTGATTATCTTATTTTTACAGATTTAGATGGAACACTATTAGGCCACGATACTTATACTTATACGGAAAATCTGGAGCTAATCAGACAGCTTAAAAGTCGTTACTCCATTATTTTATGCAGCAGTAAAACCGCATTAGAAATTAAAGATTTACAAAAAAAATTAGGTTTAGTGGATATGCCGTTTGTTGCAGAAAACGGGGCATATATATTTTTTAATTCCTTTTATCAGTTTCAGAGTCCGGTCAGGCAGGCAGCCATTACTGAAGCATTACAACAACTCCGTATACAGTACCATTTGAATTTTCAGCTTTTTAGTGAAAATACATCCCAGCAGATTGCTGAGTTAACCGGATTAAGCTTAGCTGAATCATGCCAAGCCCTACAACGGCTTTATAGTGAAGTGATTATCTGGGGAAGCAATCCAAAATATGAACAGCAAATTATTGCCCGGCACTTGGCCAAAAACTTGCATATAGTACATGGCGGGCGCTTCAGTCATGTATTGAGTACAGCATGCGATAAATCTATAGCAGTACGCTGGCTACAGCAATTTTATCCAGCTGAAGCTGTCCGGATTGGCTTGGGAGATAGTGAGAATGATATTGATATGCTAAAAGCCTGTGAGCATGCTGTGGTTGTAAAGCGTCCTTATAAACCGGTCCTTCAATTCGCGCATAACTCTGTCTACTATACTCGGAAAATGGCTCCAGCAGGCTGGAAAGAAGGTCTTGAATACTTTTTACAACAATAAATGGAGAGAAAATAATGGTCGATTTTGCACAAGAAGGTATGATTACGACGATTCATGATCTAAAGCAGCGCCAGCTGGAAGATTATGAAAATGAATTGCGTGAATTTACTAAATATAGACCGGTTACCTTAGTTTTACCTTCACTTTATTCTGAGCTGGAACGGCCTGCACTTACTAAAATTGTGCAGGAATTAAAAGAAGCTGATTATATCCAGCAGATTATCATCGGACTGGATCAAGCTAATCCTGAACAATTTAAGCATGCCAAGGAGTTTTTTTCCGAGCTACCTCAGCCGCATACCATTTTATGGAACGACGGACCGCGTTTACAGAAAATCCATCAGCATCTTGAAGAATTAAAAGTTGCACCTTCGCAACGTGGAAAAGGCCGTAACGTCTGGTATTGTGCTGGCTATGCACTAGCTGAAAGTAACAGTAAGGTCGTGGCACTCCATGACTGTGATATCAGTACATATCAGCGTGATATGCTAGTGCGGTTGATTTACCCCATGGTTCATCCACAGTTTAATTTCCAGTTCTCTAAAGGATATTATGCCCGCGTAGCTGAGCATAAAATGAATGGCAGGGTATCCCGTCTGCTGGTTTCTCCACTCTTACTTGCACTCAAGAAAGTCTTTGGTCCACTGGATTATCTGCTTTATCTTTCAGCCTTCCGTTATCCACTTTCAGGCGAAATGGCAATTCATCTGGATGCATTACGTGATTTAAAAGTTTCAGGCGACTGGGGGCTGGAAATTGGAGTTCTTTCTGAAATCTATCGTAATTATTCTACCAAACGGATCTGTCAGGTAGATATTGCTGACCGCTATGAACATAAGCACCAAAATGTAGTGAATTCAAATGGAGAGGGTGGCTTGAAGCGTATGAGCCGTGATATTGCTCTAGCACTTTTTCGTAAACTTGCCACGCTGGGCGTTCCAGTTAGCCTAGATAATATTCGGATTATTCGTGCAACTTATTATCGAAATGCTTTAGATATGATTGATCACTATTATTATGATGCAATAACCAATGGTCTACATTATGACCGGCATAGTGAAGAAAATACGGTTGAACTTTTTGCTCAGAGTATTGTTGAGGCGGGAGAGCAGTTTATGAATTTTCCGAATCAGCAGTCGTTTATTCCAAGCTGGAACCGCGTACATTCAGCTTGTCCAAGTATTTATAAGGATATTAAACAGGCAGTAGCGCTCGATAATATGTGATTTGAAGATTCTTTAGGCAGTTATTTACATTTAACAGTGTTCAGATACTTCATAATCTTTAAAATTGGTCCAAAATTTATATATACACTGATAAAGGATAAACATGAAGAAATCTATATATGTACTGGCACCATTAGCCTTAATTTTATCGGCGTGTACAACTTCAGGAATAGAGCAATCGGCCAATACCACCACAACTACACAGCAATTAGGAGCAGCTGCCATTAAAGTGGCAGTAAATGCAAAATGTAATACTGAACTAAACAACCAGCCTGCTTGGCAAAATATAACTAAAATAATGACAGCTGAGCAGAAACAGGCAATTCAGGCAGATATTTGTGGCTGTGTGAGTGATAAAGCTCCACAAAATATAACAACTGTGGATCTTGCTACGGCAGCGATTGATCCAGCTGCACGTACCGCCATCATAACCAGTGCAGTCACTAAAACAATTAATGCATGTGTAGCAGAAGCTTTAAATTAAGTTTTTCAATATTGAGCAGGATGATACAATCAGCCTGCTTTTTTATGAGTAAATAGTTTGATGAAAATCGCAGGTGTAGATGAAGCAGGGCGTGGACCATTGGTAGGTGCTGTCGTGGCAGCTGCAGTCATTCTCGATCCAGCTCGTCCAATCGAAGGTTTGAATGATTCCAAAAAACTGACAGAAAAAAAACGTGAAAAGCTGTTTGTCGAAATTCAGGAAAAAGCTTTGGCTTGGTGCATTGCAGAAGCAAGTGCTACTGAAATTGATAAAATAAATATCTTGCAGGCTTCATTACTGGCAATGCGCCGTGCTGTGGAAGGTTTATCAATTCAACCGGATAAAGTGCTGGTCGATGGTAATAAAGAACCTGCCGGCCTACAGATGAGCTGTGAAGCTATAGTAGGAGGGGATGCTTTATACCAGGAAATTTCGGCCGCAAGTATTCTGGCTAAAGTAGCACGTGACCAGCAAATGGTCTTACTGGATCAACGTTACCCACATTACGGTTTTGCCAAACATAAAGGTTATCCGACCAAAGCTCATTTTGAGGCAATTGGTATACATGGTGTAATTGATGAGCATCGGCGTAGCTATGCACCGGTTAAGAAAGCCTTGGCTTTGTTAAATGAGTAATAATTTTATCTAATTTCTCAATCACCTTAAAATATTAAAGCGGCCAATAAAGCCGCTTTACTGATCAAGAATGGCCATCTACTATCGATTAAAATCATTTTGTGAATAATTCTCATCTTCGAAAGAAGGCTGATAGTCTTGGTCGAGGTGTTGAAGATGTTCATGCATCGCACGTTCATGCTGAATACGTTGGTAAATCTCTTCCCGGTGAACAGATACTTCTTTTGGAGCATTGACACCAATACGGACCTGGTTGCCCTTTACTCCAAGTACAGTAACACTGACTTGGTCCCCAATCATTAATGTTTCTCCGACGCGACGGGTCAGAATCAGCATGTTTATCTCCTTGCTAAACGCTAAACCTGCAAAAGCTCTAATCAAAAAAGCGAAAAGTCACAACCTTGGTATCAGAGAAAATTTTAACAGGATTAT
>NZ_JIBB01000029.1:0-38735 GCF_000620525.1 Acinetobacter sp. UNC436CL71CviS28 | reverse complement strand
ATCTACACGGTTTTTTAGATTTGGTACTCGACGGGACTTATTGATTAATGCATCAATGTCACCAGACTGTACTAACTCATGATAGCGATAGAAAGTATCTCTAGAGACACCCATCACTTTGCATGCTCTAGAAACATTTTGAAGCTCTTCAGCTAAATTGAGTAAGCCGACTTTGTGTTTGATGATTTGATTGTTAGTATGCAACATAAGAAAGTTACCTTTGTTTAATTAAGATTTCGACACCTTTATCAAAACGGGTAACTTTCTCTTTTTCAAGAAGAATGTACGATCAAGTCTGAACTAATACAACTTATTTTTTTGAAAAAATCTTCTTGTTGTTGCTGTAATGCATTAAGGTCTTCATTTACTGTTTGATATAGATCTTCTAGCTGGCTAGATGTTAATGCAATAACTTTAGGGCTAGTTGGTAGGTATTCAGTAATAATATTAATGCTTGTTTCAATAGTCCTAACTTTTTCTTCAACAGATTTTTTTTCAAATTGGTTTTTAGAAATTTCTTCAAGAATTTTAAAGTACTCAGAGTTTATATAACCTGTGTGATATTTAATCACCGTGGGCTTCCAATTACGATATTGCTGAAGATTAGTAAAGCCGCTCCATGTTTGAGTCCAGCTTGATTCTTGATCAATGTAGAAAGGGAGAAAGTAATATGCTGGAGGAGGTGTTTCAAGTTTTGTTGTATCTTTTTTGTTTGGCAATAAAACTTTAAAGCCAACAATTTCAGCAAATAATTTTGAATATTCACCAGTGATCTTTTCAAATTTTTGCCAACCTTTACTTGGTTGTTTTATAAAAATAATATCATTATACCGACCAACTGCATATTCACTATTACCGATATTAAAAACTAATAAGGATCTTATATCGAAAGACTTCCATGTGGGATCATGATGGGTTGAGCAACCTAAAGTCCAAAGGAGTAGTTTAGCAAGAGTGGATTTGCCAATACTATTATCATCCCCTGTAATCAAATTAAATTTTGGGTGGAAGTTGAACTGATTTGCGGACTTTTGGGAATTTGACACGATTGTCAGTTGTTTGAACGATAAGTTTATTATGTTGTCCAATTCTTAAGTTCCTAATCAAAAGTTTGAAATTTTCGTTGTTTGGCTTAGTGTTCTTCATTTTTACAAATCAACTCATAAAAAAGCCCAGCTTTGATTACATTATCATGACTTGATGTAATCTTGTCATTTTTAAGCAGTTGTTCCATTGTTTTGTCTATGAAAGTTTCTAATCCTTCATCCTCATAAACTGAATAATTGATATTTACAATATTTTTCATTATTTCATGGTCTTGGAGTACGGCAAGGTTTCTTTGTAAGGAAGAGGAATGATAACGATGAAATTCTTTTCTAATTTTTGCTTTTTCATGATGTTTGAAATTTAGCTCATTAAGGATTTCAGTAAGCTCATTCTCGCGAACTTGAAGGTCATTACTTTGTGTAAATTGAGAAATAGTGTTTTCGACGGTGATGCCTGTTAAGCCTTTTTTTTGGATTAGATCATCCCAGAGTTTATAGTCATATGTAACAGCACCTTTAATGCGTAATTCATCCATTAATAAGCGATAGATAGATTCGGCGTTATGATTTGCTCCAGCCTTAATTTTGTTAACTAAACTTGTGATTTGCCCAATTGTGTATTGTTGAAATCCTTTTGCTGGTAAAGTTGGGGTAATAAATGAAAGTGTATCAGGTAAGTTTTTATCGCCGATTTCTGTATCAATAGCAACTTGAATGTCATTAATACATTCTTCATGTAAATCACCGATTTTGATAACCTCAAGGTTTAAAGGTTCACCATTAAGTTGAAGTGAGAATCCACAAGTTGCCACTAAATTTAAACTGATTAATTTATCGCGATAGGGTTTATCTTTAATACCTAATAACATTTTTCCTAATACTGAATTAGGATCTTTTTTTGTACGTTTAGTTAGACTCTTATTTGTATATTTTGAGGAAGATTTATTTTTAACTTGATTGAATTCAAATTGCACTTTAGATCCATCTATTGATGAACAATAAACAACATCTTCATGCAGTTCGATAAAAACAACGTAGTCAGTTGAATTTGAATGCTCATCTAAAACTCGACCTAAAGCCCAATGATATTGATATTCGTATTTTTCATAAGTGCTAGCACCTGCTGTTTCTCGTTGAACAACAGCTAAAGGGTTTGCGGTTTTTATAGTTTTAATTTCTGCCAAAATAAATTTTCCTCTACTCTATAAGTGCGGAAAGCATTAGTATATTGATATATTTAAATTATCTTACAAAATTTTCAAATATTTTGCTTGTAAATTAGTCAAATATTTTCTCTTCTTAAATGTTAGAATATTTGCAAATTTGTGTTAAGAACCTTGTCATTTTATATGAAAACCGAACAGACATTACCCACTGAAAAAATCACTGCGAATAGTGAGCAACTGGCTGTTTTAAAAAATAATTTTCCTCAATGTTTTGATAAACAGGGTAAATTTCTTGTTTCAAAATTGCAGGAAATTTTGCAAGCAGATGGGGTAGATGTTAGTCGTGAAAGCTATGGTCTAAATTGGTTAGGCAAGTCTTATGCACGTGTTTTAGCCAATGAACCGATCAGAACTATGCTGTCGGAAGACATTGAGCATAATCAACAAGAACAAAATAAAAATAGTCATAATTTATTGATTCAAGGAGATAACCTTGAGGTACTGAAGCATCTAAAAGGTGCTTATAGTGAAAAGGTTAAAATGATTTACATTGATCCGCCATATAACACTGGGTCAGATGGCTTTGTTTATCAAGATGATAGAAGTTTTACACCTGAACAATTTGCAGAACTTGCAGGTGTTGACTTTGATGAAGCCCAACGAGTTCTAGATTTCACACAAAGTAATGCTAATAGTCATAGTGCATGGCTGACTTTTATTTACCCACGTCTTTATATTGCAAAGCAGTTGCTTAAAGATGACGGAGTTATTTTTATCTCGATTGATGATAATGAGCAAGCTCAACTGAAAATTTTGTGTGATGAAATTTTTGGGGAGGGGAATTTTGTAAGTGATGCTATTTGGGAAAAGAAATTCAGTCCACAAAATGACGCAAAGTGGTTTAGTGATAATCATGATTACATTCTAATTTACACTAAGAATAAAGATAAGTGGTTTCCTAACAAATTAGCTCGTACAGAAGAAACTAATAGTCGTTTTTCAAATCCAGACAATGATCCAAGGGGAGTCTGGGCTTCATCTGATATGACAGTTCGTTCATATAATGTTGACTATGATTATCCAATCACAACCCCGAATGGCAAAAAAATTATGCCTACGAAAGGGCGTTGTTGGTCAATGCCTATACATAAAGTTAATGAGTTAATTGCTGATAATCGTATTTGGTTTGGCAAAATGGGAAATAATGTACCAAGAATAAAAACATTTTTGTCGGAACTTGGCAATACAGGAATTGTTCCTTTGACTATTTGGAAACATAGCGATGTTGGGCATAATCAAGAAGCAAAGCAAGAGTTGAAAGAGTTATTTAACGGTAATGGTCTTTTTGACACACCAAAACCAACTCGACTTTTACGTCATATTTTGAAGCTAAGTACAAATATACTAGACAATGATTTAACGCTTGATTTTTTTGCAGGCTCTGGAACTGCTGCTCACGCAGTTATGCAGATGAATGCAGAAGATGGTGGTAATCGTCAGTTTATTTGTGTACAAATTGATGAGCAGATAGCAGGAGATAAAGAAGCTTATAAAGCAGGCTATCGCACGATTTTTGAAATTACAAAAGATCGTATTATTAAGGCGGGCGAAAAAATAGTTCAAGAGTTTCCTGAAAGTAATTTCAAGCATGGTTTTAAAATTTTTAAAACTTGTGACAACTTTTTACCTTCTTCTAATTACAGAGAGTTAAAACAACTAACACTAGCTCAGTCGGCTACTTCATCTATTACAACTGGCTTTGATGATACTCAATTGAAAGATATCTTAACCACGTGGAAAGGTTTGGATAAAATTTTATTGTCTGAAAATCTCAATACTGTAAGTCTTGGCGATTATCTAGCCTATAGTTTTGGTCATGTCCTGTATTTGGTCAATAAAGGCTTTAATACAGATGCCTTAAAAGACTTGATTAAAAAACTTGATGATGAACATGAATTTCAAGTTTCTAAATTGGTCATTCTGGGTCATCACTTCGATAGTAAATCTCAACGCGAAATCGATGAAGCGATGAAAAACTACAATAATAAAAAGTCGATTCCTGTTGATGTTGTGGTGAGATACTAATAATGAATGCAACATTACCTTTATTTGCAACACAGCAAACAAAACAGTTTCATTTTGAAGGGAACTTGCCACATCAACAACGTGCGGTAGATAGTATTCTTGCTGTGCTGGAAACGGTAACATTTACTAAACCTAATCAGCAAATGGCTTTACTAAGTAATCCATTAGCACCCAAAGATAAGCAACTGGGATTATCAGACTATGCAAAATCAATCGAGGCGGTGCAAAAGCATAACGAAATTGTAGGACATACAGCTAAACCAGAAAGTAATGTACTTGATATTTCGATGGAAACAGGTACAGGTAAAACCTATACCTATACCAAAATGATGTTTGAGCTAAATGCTCGACTGAAACTTTTTAAGTTTGTTGTGGTCGTACCTACACTTCCGATTAAGGCAGGTACCGTTAATTTTCTTAGATCTCAGGCTTCACAAGAGCATTTCGCAACCAATTACCAGAATAAGTCTATTCGTTGTCATATTGTCGAAAGTCAGTCAGGCAAGAAGTCTAAGAAAGATTTAATGCCACAAAGTATTCTGGATTTTGTACAAGCACCAAATGATGATCAGACTATTCATGTACTTGTAATCAATGCAGGGATGATCAACTCCGACACTCTCAGCAAGAAGTATGACCGTGCTGTATTCGATCAATTTAATACGCCTCTTGAGGCAATTGCTGCAATAGCTCCAATAGTTATCATTGATGAACCACATCGCTTTCCAACCGCACAAAAGACTTGGGGTAACATTCAAAAGCTAGGTGGGCAGTTTATTGTTCGTTATGGAGCAACCTTTAATGAAGATTACTCTAACCTTATCTATCAATTAACCGCTGTCGATGCTTTTAACCAGGATTTAGTTAAAGGCGTGGTGGCTTATATTGAAGAATTTGAAGGTGCGAAAGACACATCAATTAAACTCGTAGAAATTGATACTAGCAACAAAAAGAAAGAAGAGGCAATTTTCCAAGTTAAAAAGGGAAAGGTTACCGAAAAAGTTCATTTACTTAAAAATGAATCTTTGAGTAGAGTCGATCAGAATTTTGGTAGCTTAACCATTGATAACCTAAATAAAACTACAGTGGTGTTATCCAACGGCTTAGAGCTTAAAAAAAATGATGTGATTGATCCATATTCCTACAATGAAACTTTGCAGGAGAAGATGATTCGTAAAGCCATTACGAATCATTTTGAAATGGAAAAGGACTTAATGACTCGCCCATCTGCTAGGATTAAACCGTTAAGCCTTTTCTTCATTGATAATATTGAAAGTTATCGTGGTAAAGAAGGAGAAAAAGGCACATTAGCTTTATTTGTTGAAGCTGAAATTAAGCAGCATGTCACTCGACTTTTAGAAACTGAAAAGCACGAAGCATATCGAGAATATTTAGAGAAAACATTGAAAGTTATTTCTCAATCACACGGCGGTTATTTTTCTCAAGATAACTCTGAAAAAGATGACAAAATCGAGAAAGAGATTGAAGAAATTCTGCATGATAAAGAAAGCTTACTCAGTTTAGACAACCCTCGTCGTTTCATTTTTTCAAAATGGACATTACGCGAAGGTTGGGACAACCCGAATGTATTCCAGATTTGTAAATTGCGTTCTAGTGGTGGTAAAACTAGTAAGCTGCAAGAAGTTGGTCGTGGCTTACGTTTGCCAGTAAATGAGTTTATGCAACGCGTTAAAAATGAAAACTTTCAGTTGCACTACTATGTTGATTTTACAGAAAAAGATTTTGTAAAAGAGTTAGTAGAAGATATCAACAGCAAATCATTAGTTGAGTTTGATGAAACTAAGCTGACTTATGATCTAATTGCTCAAATTTTGGATAAATATTCAAATCAGTTCAAAGATGAAGAGGCTTTACTAGAGCACCTAGATGATCTTGATGCAATTAAGCGTAATAATGACTTTAAAGAAGGCGGTTTGGAGAAGTTAAAGCAACAGTTCCCTCTAGTCTTTGCTCAAGGTCTAAAAGCAAATAAAGTACGTAATGCTGGAGATACAAAGCAGAAAGCAACTATGCGTCTTGCTAAGTATGCTGAGCTTAAAGAAATGTGGGAAACTCTTAACCGTAAAGTGATTTTGGAATACAAAATCGACTCTGAAGAGCAATTTCATGCTTTGCTCAAAGGTTATTTTGCGGCGAATTTAGATAGCTTTAAAAAGACAGGAAGTTTCACCAAAAAGCATACTTTGATTATTGAAAATAATTTGGCATCACAGCATGTTGAGCATTCGATTCATGAAGAGGTTTTACCGATTCAAACCATGACCTATGGTGAATTCTTACATGAGTTAGCTATCTCTTTAAAAGTGAATCGTAATACACTACATCAGGTTTTTATTGAGTTATTGCAAAGTACAGATAAGCATTTGGATATAAATCAATATCTAAGCCAAAGTACAATTCGCTCTATTCGAAGTGGTTTTAATGATTATTTATTAAAACAGTCATTCCAAAGTTATCAAATAGGTTTAACTGATGTTTCAAATACAGTCCACCCTACTGTATTCACTGATGAAGAAGGTGAGCCATTAGTTGAGATAGAAAGTGCCAATTTAGGTCGAATGACTGAGGCTTTAAATATTGCAGATAATTATTTATTCAATGAACTCTTTTATGATTCACCTCTTGAAAAAGAAAATATCTGTGAAAAAGTTTCTGAAGTGTCTGTATTCACAAAGATTCCTAAAAACTCAATTCGTATTCCTATAGCAGGTGGTGGAACCTATTCTCCAGACTTTGCCTATATTGTTGAGTATGAAAGTGGTAAGAAAACTTTGAATTTATTAATTGAAACCAAGGATAAGGCTAGTTATACGTTATCGGAAGAAGAACAGCGTAAGATAAAACATGCTGAGCTTTTATTTAAAAATGTAAGAGATGATGTAGAGGTTGTTTTTAAAACTCAATTTGAGAGTGAGAAAGTCGTTGAAATTATTAAAAATGTTATTGGTAAAAAGGCTAGTAAAGGTTAGATTAAAGGCAATATTAATGTTGGCTTGATAAGCAAGTTGAGGGGATACATGAAGTTGGTTCATATTGTTGATAAAGATCAAAATATGTGGATTGATGTGAATGTATTCTTTCAACAGTCTGAAATGGAGCTGACTCAATGGCGTAGTCAAATAAGGGAGCGATATAAACGGGATAAAAACAAGCCTCATTTTACTTGCGCTTGGTGCCAATCCCCAGTGACCCTTGCCAGACGTACAGATCACATGGAGATCAATTCCTCGGCAACATTTTTTTTTAAACATATTCCTGAGTTGGAAAATAATCCAAACTTCCAATGTCCTGTAAAGCATATCAAACAGTTATCAGAGCAAGAAAAAACTGCTCTAAAGTATCAAATTGCGAAAGAAACTCAACAACATAAATTGCTGAAAGAGAACATATATAAAAGCCTTCAAGTAGATGAAGCTTTTAGTGATATTCATATTGAGCAAGTTCGTAAAAGTATTGATCTAAAGCAATGGCGTAGACCAGATGTATCTTCATTATATAAAAAGCAATTAGTTGTTTTTGAAGGACAACTTTCTACAACTTTTTTGAATGTGATTATTGATCGTAAGATTTTTTATCAAGATAACAATGCTTGCTTACTGTGGATTTTTAATCATTTTGAACCAACAGAAAAAGCGAAGAAGCAGTCAATGCAAGATATTTACTACAACAATAATGCAAATGCCTTTGTAGTGAATGATTCTACAGTCGCTCAATCAATTAAAACAAAAGTTTTTACTTTAGAGTGTCATTATTTAAAGCCTGAAATAAAGAATAATCAAATCATTAATCAGTGGAATACTGAGTTCGTCGAATTCCAAAACTTAGTCCAGAACGAAGCTACAAAGCAAATATACTTTTTTGATTATGAAGCTGAATATCAAAAGCTAAAGCAAAAATTAGGCTTACGTCATAGTTATTTACAAGAGAGTAAGAATCAAAAAGATAAACTAAAAGTTCAGAAATATATCGAATCACTAGAACAGGTTGATCTTGATACAAAAGTTCCATCAAAAACTAAATCTGAATTATTGGTCGAGTTTACTAAACTATGGATAAAAACTCATTACCTTACCGATAGTCAATTCAACTTTCAGTGGTTTTCCATCCGTAAAGAGCTTGAGCTAATGGGTATTAGTACACCTAAATACATTTTACATGCACCCTATAAAACAGTGGTCAACTCAATTTTAAGTGCAAAATTTGGTTACGTTGTAGGTAACAATATTAATGATATGGTGAGTGTAGCTCATAACTTGATGGAACATCATCCAGCTTACATTAAGCATTTGATGCTTACTTTAAAAGTAACAGGCAAACCCGATTTATTAAACGAGAGAGATAGTTCGGGTAAATGGAAAGAGCGTTATAAAAAATATGTTCAACAGCCAGAAGAGTTTAAAATTTATAAACATGATTTAAATCAATTTATTGAATTTTTAGTTCCTGAGTTTGAAGGACGCTTAATTGCTTGGGGTGAAAGCTGTGAACTTCATTCAAAAATAAATTTACCAAAGTAGGTCTATTATGAAATACCAACCGCCTTATACCATCACCTCAAAAATCATTCATCTGATTGCTCAGATCAGTGAAAATATAGGGCGTTTGACTGTTTTAGAGGAAATTCAGGACAGCTTAAAACTCAGAAAAGCCAATCGTATCCGTACTATTCAAGGTTCTCTTGCAATAGAAGGGAATACGTTAAGTACAGAACAAATCACGGCGATTCTAAATGGTAAGACTGTGATTGCACCTCCGAAAGAAGTTCAGGAAGTACGTAATGCCATTAAAGCCTATGAAGCATTTCAGCAGTGGCAACCAAGCCAAGAAAAAGACCTATTACAAGCGCACCAAATTTTAATGACAGGCTTAATTGATGAAGTCGGTCAGTATCGTCATGGTGGTGTCGGTGTAATGTCAGGTGATCGAGTAGTGCATATGGCTCCACCTGCGAATCAGATTAACCGTTTGATGGCTGATTTACTTAATTGGTTGAATGACAGCGATATACATCCACTGATTCAAAGTTCAGTATTCCATTATGAGTTTGAGTTTATTCATCCATTCGCAGATGGTAATGGTCGAATGGGGAGGTTGTGGCAGACATTGATTTTAAGTAGATGGAATCCAATCTTTGCCAATATTCCTGTTGAAAGCTTGATTTACCAAAATCAAAAAGCTTATTACGAAGCGTTGCAAGCAAGTACAGATCGTACTGATTCAGCCCCGTTTATAGAATTCATCTTACACATGATTTTAGATGCCATTCTTAGTTCAACTGATACCGCTCAAGATAGCGATCATGTTACCGCTCAAGTTAACGTACAAGTGAGCGACCAAGTTCAGCGTTTACTTTCGGCAATGAAGCAAGAAGATTATACTTTAGCTGAATTGATGCAATTGGTTGGATTAACTCATCGAGCAACATTCCAAAGGAATTACTTAAATCCTGCAATAGAAGCTGGTCTGATTAAACGCACCATTCCTGATAAGCCGAAAAGTCCGAAACAAAGATATAGATTAAAAAGATAACAATACTTTCAATTGTGGATAAATCAAGACATATCCGCAATCAGTAAAATCCTATTCAAATCTGCTACAATTACGCCAATTTTGAATTCCCACTTTTTCAGTTTTAGTACATATTTAGAAATGTGTACATAACTGTGTACATATTGTAGATTTTTCTCATGTTTAAAGATCAATTAGCTAGAGAGGTAAAGGCTCGTAGAACCTTTGCTATTATTTCGCACCCCGATGCCGGTAAGACGACCATGACCGAGAAACTCCTGTTATGGGGTAAAGCTATTCAGGTAGCAGGTATGGTTAAAAGTCGTAAGTCGGACCGTGCAGCGACTTCTGACTGGATGGAAATGGAAAAAGAGCGGGGAATTTCGATTACTACATCAGTTATGCAGTTTCCCTATAAAAATCATGTAATTAACTTGCTTGATACGCCAGGACACGAAGATTTCTCGGAAGATACTTATCGTACACTGACAGCCGTTGACTCTGCATTAATGGTGATTGATGGGGCGAAAGGTGTAGAAGAGCGAACCATTAAATTAATGGAAGTCTGTCGGATGCGTGATACGCCGATTATTTCTTTCGTCAATAAAATGGACCGTGAAATCCGTGAGCCCCTAGAATTGCTTGATGAAATTGAAAATGTTCTCAAAATCCGTTGTGTGCCAATTACCTGGCCCTTGGGTATGGGGCGTGATTTTGCCGGGGTATATCACATTGCGGAAAATAAGCTGTACCTATACAAGCATGGCTTCGGCTCAGTGATTACTGAGATTGAAGTACGTGACGGCTACGATCATCCCGATATTCGTGAAAAAGTAGGCGATTTGGCCTTTGCTGCTTTTGAAGAGTCACTGGAGCTGGTACAAATGGCGAGCGATCCATTTGACCGTGACCTGTTCCTGCAAGGTAAACAGACACCTGTGCTGTTTGGTACTGCATTGGGCAACTTCGGTGTAGATCACGTGCTGGATGCATTTATTGGTTGGGGACCTGAGCCTAAGGCACATCCGGCACAGGAGCGTGTAGTTGAAGCGACTGAAGAAGAATTCTCTGGTTTTGTTTTCAAGATTCAGGCAAATATGGATCCCAAACATCGGGACCGAATTGCCTTTATGCGAATCTGTTCGGGTAAATATGAAAAAGGTCTAAAGATGAATCATGTCCGCATTGGAAAAGAAGTGCGGATCAGTGATGCACTGACCTTTCTGGCAGGTGAACGTGAGCATCTGGAAGAAGCATGGCCGGGTGATATTATTGGGCTTCATAATCACGGGACTATTCAGATTGGTGATACTTTTACCTCGGGCAAAAGTCTGCATTTTACCGGTATTCCACACTTTGCACCTGAAATGTTCCGTCGAGTCCGTCTTAAAGACCCTTTAAAATCCAAGCAGCTACAAAAGGGGCTGAAAGAACTTTCTGAAGAAGGTGCAACTCAGGTATTTATGCCACAGATCAGTAATGATCTGATTGTGGGAGCAGTCGGGGTACTACAGTTTGATGTAGTGGCTTATCGCCTCAAGGAAGAATATAAGGTGGACTGTATTTATGAGCCGGTCAGTATTAATACGGTGCGCTGGATTTACTGTGATGATGAAAAAATCTTGAATGAATTCAAGAAAAAAGCTCATGATCAGCTCTCTATAGATGGCGGTGGACATCTGACTTACCTGGCGCCGAGCCGGGTGAATCTGCAACTCATGCAGGAACGCTGGCCAGATATTGAATTCCGCAATACACGTGAACACTAAATAGTCATGATATAAAACAGCTTCTTCGGAGGCTGTTTTATTATAAAGTTCATTGAGCAGAAGGAATATAAAATGCGTAACAAGCCCTACTTTACACTTATCCTGATCTGCTCGGTACTAAGCCTTATGGGCTGTGAAGAAAAACATAAGGCCCCTGAGTCAAAAGGCCAGCAACATTATGCTGAAAAAGTAATAGATCAGGCAGATGTGCTTCCTTATTTAAATATTAAAGAGCAACGTGCTGAGTATGCTTTGCCATTTTGTGAAAAGAAAAACTGTATTGATATCGATATTCAAACTATCAATACTCAGGATGTCTGGCTAAATCAGTGGATCGCTAAAAATCAGGCACAGATTATTCAGCAGCAGATTGATCTGAATCAGAATTTGAGTTTACAACAGGCAGTCAATGCTTTTATAAAAGCTTCAGATCAGTGGCAGGCGAAATATTCTAAAAACCGTGCATACGAGCTGAAAATGAAGACTCGTATTGCATCACAGCGTAATCAATATGTACTGTTGCAAATAGGCATAGACAGTAAAATTGAAGAACTAACTATTAAAGACCGGCAATATTTTTTTGTAGCAGACCGCAAAGTCCAGAAAGCTTTGAGTTTAAATGATATTTTAAAGCCTGAGCAAAAAACTACATTAAACACCTTGGTTCAGCAGCATTATCAGGACTGGTTAGAAAAAGAGACAGCCGAGGTTCGTAAAGATACTCCTAAAAAATTATCTTGGTCTCAGTCAGACTGGTTTTTTGATGAAGAAGGGATTGGTATACATTATCGTGCACATGAGATAGCGCCTGAAGCCAGCCAGCTGGATATCTATCTGAACCGCAAACAGACTCAGCAGATACTTAAACCTGAAATATATCAACAAATGTTTTAAGTTGAGATACAAAAAAAATTGTGAATTACTGAATGAAGCCATTAGGCTAATACAAGGCGGTCTAAAGTAAGACGAAAATGGGTGGGGAGCAATGTTAAGAACTCAACAGGTATTAAGCTTAAGTTTATTGGTCGGAGTTATAGGTTTAACGGCATGCCAGCCGAAGGATAAACCGGAACAAAAGCCACAGACTGAACAAAAGTCTGCGGTGCCTCAACAGAGAGAACCGGTTCTAGAGGCGAAACAGGTTGATGTGATTGTCACTATGCCGGAATGTAAAGGTAATACCTGCCCACAGTTTGATGTAAAACGCCTCAGCTCTAATTACGCCTTTGTAGATGATGCAGTAGACCAGGCTGTTTTAAGCAGTCTGGCGCAGATTCTTGACGTCAGTGAAATGGTAAAAAAACCGGTTGAAAATTCAGAAGTTCAGTCAAAAAAAGATACTGCTGAAAGCCAACCTAAAATCAGTCGGACAAATTCAACCACTACCCCAATTGATCAGCAAAACTTTGACGCTCAGGTGCAGCGTTATGCCGATGTCTTTTTAGATCTAGACCGTGAAATCAAGACATTAAGTGCCAACCAGCAGATCAGTCTGACCGTGGCGCCCAAGGTACTTCAAAGTAAAGGTCCCTTGGTGACAGTTGTGTTAAATACTAGCAGTTACCTGGGCGGTGCCCATGGCTCAGCATCTCAGCAATATTATAATTTTGATCTTGTGAAGAAGCAGCAGCTACAGCTAAAAGATATTTTAAATGGCAATCAACAGGCAGTACTGGAAAAGAAATTTTATAGTGCCTTCCAGAACTGGGTGATGGAGAACAAGCTCGCCAGTAGTGTAGAAGAATATGAACAGGTCTGGAAATTCAAGCTCTCTAATAATTTCTTTTTAGCCAAGCAGGGATTGATTTTACAATATGGAGAATATGAAATTGGTCCCTATGTGGTTGGCCTGCCACGTCTTGTAGTACCCTACAGTGAGCTACAGGATGTGATCAAAACAGAATACTTGCCACCAGATATCAAAACTACTGCAGTTCCGGCTACGCCCGAAGCGGACAAATAATTTATGGGCAGGCTGGCGTTATTTGATACTCACACACATTTTGATGTGCCAGATTTTGACGCAGACCGTGAACATCTGGCCTATCAGGCTAAAGCAGCCGGAGTTGAAAAGCTGGTATTAATCGGTTTTGTGGAGTCGCGCTTTAATGACCTGGTTGATACCCATCATTATATGAATAGTTTAAAAGATGCACCAGAGAGTTATCTCGCACCAGGTTTGCACCCTTTTTATATTGAACAGCATCAGTTTTCAGATCTGAATCGGCTGGAAAATCTACTAAAAACTCATGAGAGTGTCGCTGTAGGGGAAATCGGTCTGGATACTTTACTTAAACAGCATAAGCAGCCAGAAGTTTTTCAAAAGCAGCAGGATTATTTTTCTGCACAGCTCGAGCTGGCAGCACAGCATCATAAACCGGTGCTGTTACATATCCGTAAAGCACATGCTGATGTACTGAACTTACTCAAGAAACACAAATTTAAACTGGGCGGTATTGCCCATGCGTTTAGTGGCGGTATTGAAGAGGCAAAAGCATTTGTAAACTTGGGTTTTAAACTGGGTATTACAGGGCAGGTGACTAATCCCAATGCAAAAAAATTAAGAAAAGTGGTGCAAGATATAGGACCTGAACATCTGGTTATTGAAACAGATTGTCCTGATATGACGCCTCTATGTTGCCAGACTTCAACCGAACAGCGTACCCGTAATGTACCTGGTAATTTAACTTATGTACTGGATGAACTGTCTGTAATATTTGGAATCTCACATGAGGAATTAGCCAAAACTTTATGGCATAACTCATTCACTGCCTTGCATATAAGCCAGAAACCGACGAAGAACTAGAAACGTAAAATCAGATATTAACTAATCAATAACACTGTATTCCTATTCTTGGCATACATTAAATGGAGCATGATTGACAAGAACAAAGTTGAAGCCGGAGGATTGCCGTATGGCTAAGTACAGTACAATTAATAGTTTTAATTCACTGACGACTTTAAAAACAACAAAAAAAAATTATCAGATCTTCAGTTTAAGACAGGCCCAGCAGCATCTGGATGATTTTACCAGGCTACCTAAATCTTTAAAAATATTACTCGAGAACCTGCTACGTTTTGAAGATCAGATTACAGTAAAGCAGGAACATATACAGGCTTTAGTTGCATGGCAGCAGAATCGCAGTTCGGTTCAGGAAATTCAGTATCGGCCAGCGCGGGTTCTAATGCAGGATTTTACTGGAGTACCAGCTGTAGTTGACTTGGCTGCCATGCGTGCAGCAGTCGAAAAGGCAGGAGCTGATCCAGAAAAGATTAATCCGCTAAGTCCTGTTGATCTGGTGATTGATCATTCTGTTATGGTTGACCATTTTGCAGATGAACATGCTTTTGAAGCCAATGTTGCTGTAGAGATGCAACGCAATGGCGAGCGCTATCAGTTTTTGCGCTGGGGGCAATCTGCTTTTAATAATTTTAGCGTCGTTCCTCCAGGCACAGGAATCTGTCATCAGGTCAATCTTGAGTATCTCGCACAGACTGTATGGACTGGTGAATCAGATGGAAAAGAATTTGCTTTTCCAGATACGCTGGTAGGAACAGATTCCCATACAACCATGATCAATGGTTTGGGAGTGCTGGGCTGGGGCGTAGGTGGAATTGAAGCAGAAGCAGCCATGCTAGGACAGCCCATTTCCATGCTCATTCCTGAGGTAATCGGTTTTCAGCTCACCGGAAAACTGCGCGAAGGAATTACAGCTACAGATCTGGTACTGACGATTACCCAGATGCTACGCCAGAAAGGGGTGGTTGGAAAATTTGTCGAGTTTTATGGTGACGCGTTGGCTGAACTGCCACTGGCGGACCGTGCCACCATTGCCAATATGGCCCCCGAATATGGTGCAACTTGTGGTTTTTTCCCGGTTGATGAGGTCACCTTGGGTTATTTACGCCTGACCGGCCGAGATGCTGAACGGATTGAACTGGTTGAAGCCTATTGTAAAGAGCAGGGCCTATGGCGCGAAGCAGGAGATGAACCGGTCTTTACTGATACGTTAACCCTGGATATGAGTACAGTCGAAGCAAGCCTGGCTGGACCAAAGCGCCCACAAGACAGAGTGGCACTTTCTGATGTGCCTCATACTTTTCAGGCACTCATGGATCTGCATTTAAAGCCTGCTAAAGCTGAGAAGGAACGACTGGAAAATGAAGGGGGCGGTGGAACAGCTGTTGAGGCAGAACAGGCCAATTTACCCCACTCTAATCCTTGCTGCGTAATAGAGGGGAAAAATTACTTCCTCTCTCATGGTGATGTGGTGATCTCAGCCATTACCTCATGCACCAATACATCAAATCCGAGTGTCATGCTGGCAGCAGGTTTGCTGGCTAAAAAAGCAGTAGAACAAGGCTTGCAACGGAAAGCATGGGTAAAAAGCTCTCTGGCTCCAGGCTCCAAAGTTGTGACTGATTATTTGAAAGCATCTGGACTGATGCCTTATCTCGATCAGCTAGGTTATAACCTGGTAGGGTATGGGTGTACCACCTGTATCGGAAATTCAGGCCCTTTGCCAGAACCTATCGAAGAGGCAATCCAGAACTTTGACTTAAATGTAGCCGCCGTACTCTCTGGGAACCGTAATTTTGAAGGGCGTGTTCATCCACTGGTAAAAACAAACTGGCTGGCATCTCCTCCTTTGGTGATCGCCTACGGTCTGGCTGGAAATATTCGCACTGATTTAAGCTCTGAACCGATTGGTGAAGGAAAAAATGGCGAAAAAATTTATTTGAAGGATATCTGGCCGACCCAAGCTGAAATTGAAGAGGCTTTGCATTATGTAAATACCCAAATGTTTCATAAAGAATATGCGGCTGTTTTTGAAGGTGAAGAAAACTGGAAATCTCTGCAAATTCCCGAAACTAAAACTTATCAGTGGGATGAGCACTCTACCTATATCCGTCATCCACCGTTTTTTGAAAAAATTGATCAGCTCCCACAAACGGTTAAAAATATTGAAAAAGCACGAATACTGGCTGTTCTGGGGGACTCAGTCACTACTGACCATATCTCACCGGCGGGAAATATCAAGCAAGACAGCCCGGCAGGCCGTTATTTGCAGGAACTGGGTGTAGAGCCAAAAGACTTTAATTCGTATGGATCACGCCGTGGTAATCATGAAGTAATGATGCGCGGAACTTTTGCCAATATCCGGATTAAAAATGAAATGCTGGGTGGTGAAGAAGGTGGCAATACACTCCATATACCTACCCATAAGAAAATGTCTATTTATGATGCGGCCATGCAATATCAGGCAGAAAACACACCCTTGGTTATTATAGCAGGCAAGGAATATGGCACAGGTTCATCACGTGACTGGGCAGCTAAAGGAACTAATTTACTGGGAGTGAAAGCTGTTATTGCCCAGAGTTTTGAGCGAATTCACCGCTCCAATCTGGTGGGTATGGGAGTGTTACCTTTACAGTTCATACCAGATGAAAGCAGGACTTCACTCAATATTAATGGTGATGAAATTCTGTCAATTCATGGTTTATCTGATGACTTGTCGCCGCAGCAGATACTAAGGGTAGAGCTGAAACAACCTAATGGAACGCAGTCAAGTTTTAAGGTTCTGTGCCGTATCGATACTGTTAATGAGGTCGAGTATTTTAAGGCCGGTGGCATTCTCCATTATGTGCTTCGGCATTTGATTGCTTCCTGAAGAGTAGTTGCCTGAGCTTCATATCATTTGTATGGTTCAGACAGCAGAATTTTTTTGGATCTTATGAGCTGTCACACTGAGGTCATTCCCGTTAAAATAGAGTGATCTGTAATATTTTCATGGAATGTAATGACTGAACTTCTCCAAAACGATGAATATGAGCGCCGATTTGCGGGTGTGGCCAAAATCTATGGAGATGAGGCATTTAATTACTATGAACACAGTCATGTTATGGTGATTGGAATCGGCGGTGTAGGTTCTTGGGCAGTAGAAGCTTTGGCCCGTTCCGGCATAGGTGAATTGACATTGGTCGATATGGATGTGGTAGCTGCATCTAATATTAATCGACAGTTACCTGCTATGACCGCTACCTTGGGACAGGAAAAAATTGCTGTCATGGCTGAACGTTGCTATTCCATTAATCCCAGAATTAAGGTCAACCTGGTTGATGACTACCTGTCTTCAGACAATGTAAAAGAGATACTTGCCATGGCGCCTGATCTGGTACTGGACTGTATTGATGATGTCAAAGCTAAACTGGCCCTCATGCTGCATTGCCGCTTTAATAAAATCCCTCTAATTGTTTCTGGTGGAGCAGGAGGCAAGCTTGATCCGCTTAAAATCAGAGTGGCAGATCTGTCAAAAACCGAACAGGACCCTATGCTGGCTAAACTACGTACCCAGTTACGCAGTAAAGGAATTTGCAAAAAGCCAAAAGAGAAATTCGGGATTACCTGTATTTATTCAATTGATAATCCGTTTTCCAGTAGCGAAGTTTGTGCTAGTGCAGGGCTGCGCTGTGGAGGATATGGTTCTGCTGTGGTGGTAACTTCAAGTTTTGCCATGGTGGCAGTCGCAGAGGTTTTGAGAAAACTTGAAGCAATTAAGGCAAAACAGTAACGCTACTGCTTGTATTTTATAATATGCTTTTAGAAATAAAGCCCCTTAAACAGGGGCTTTAAAGTTTAAAAAATATGTTGTTCTTTCAGGTAATCTTCAGTGCGCTGCATGGCAGCCTTAATATTCTGAATCGCACTTTCGACATCAGCATAAGTTTTGGCATTCCCTCCACTTAAAGCCTGACGCCATTTTCGGGCTCCAGGTAAATACTGGAATAAACCTAAAATATGCCTGGTAATCACAGATAGTGGTGCACCCTCTTCTAGCCGTTTGGCAATATAAGGAAGCATCTGTTCCATAATTTCAAAACGGTCTGGCATGGGTAAATTCCAGAGGTCACCTAATTCGGCCAGCAGATAAGGGTTATGGTAGGCTTCACGGCCAATCATGACACCATCTACATGTTTCAAGTGCTCTTGTGTCTCAGCTAAAGTTTTAACGCCGCCATTAATTTCAATCGTGAGGTGAGGACGTTCCTGTTTTAACCGGTAGACATCCTCATAACGCAAAGGTGGAACTTCACGGTTTTCTTTTGGAGATAATCCTTGTAATAGGGCAATACGGGCATGCACAATAAAATTATTACAACCAGTTTTTGCTACTGTGTCCACAAAATGCAGCATCTCTTCATAAGATTGCATGTCATCAATTCCGATTCGATGTTTAACCGTAACCGGAATATTAACTGCCTGGCGCATCGCTGAAATACATTCTGCCACCAGCTCAGGCTCTGCCATCAGGCAGGCACCAATTTTATTATTTTGTACCCGGTCACTTGGACAGCCGACATTCAGGTTAACTTCATTATAACCCCAGTCCTCAGCCATCTTTGTACATGTGGCCAAATCTTTTGGGTTAGAGCCACCGAGTTGGAGTACAACCGGATGTTCTTCTTGATTGTAATTTAGATGGCGGCCAGCATCTCCAAATAAGATCGCTCCAGTCGTGACCATTTCAGTATAAAGGATCACATTTGGATTAAACAGGCGAGCAAAGAAACGGTAGTCACGGGTCGTCCAGTCCATCATCGGGGCAACACTGATTCGCGGAGATTGAGTGTTTTCAATGTTTTTGTTAATAGTCATTAAAAATCATACCTTTAAACTATATTTCGCAACCTGCGCGAATCTGTTTTAACCAGTGTTTAGGTGGGTTAATCGGTTTGCATTTACACCAAATTTTACACCATAATGGAAAAAACATGTTGTGGTGTAAATTATGGGATCAATTACAGCAAGGAAAGGTGCAGATGGTAAAGTTAACTATCGTGCTGCGATTCGAATCACTCGAAAGGGCTTTCCTGCTTTTTCTGAAAGTAAAACATTTCACTCAAAGAAATTAGCTGAAAACTGGATTAAGAAACGAGAAGTCGAAATTCAAGAAAATCCTGATATTTTGCTTGGCAAAGAAAAGTTGATTGATCTGACCTTATCAGATGCCATAGATAAATATTTGGATGAAGTCGGGAGCGAGTACGGAAGGACGAAACGCTATTCTCTGCTCTTAATTAAGAAACTACCAATTGCGCGCAATATTATCACAAAAATAAAATCAGTACATTTGGCCGAGCATGTGGCTTTAAGGAAGGGTGGAATTCCGTACCTCGATCTTGAACCTATTGCAACTAGTACACTGCAACATGAGCTTTTACATATCAGAGGTGTTCTTTCTCATGCTGCTGTTATGTGGGAAATGGATATTGATTTAAATAGCTTTGATAAGGCTACTGCTCAGTTAAGAAAAACACGTCAAATATCCTCCAGTCAAAAAAGAGACCGACTGCCTTCGAGAGATGAATTGATTGCATTGACGAAGTATTTTGCAGAACGATGGAAGCTAAATCGTTATGGCTCTAAATACCCAATGCATTTGATTATGTGGTTTGCAATTTTCTCATGCAGACGTGAAGCTGAATTAACACGATTGTATCTTCGAGATTATGACCCACATCATTCAACGTGGAAAGTGCATGATTTAAAGAATCCTAATGGTTCTAAAGGTAATCATAAGTCATTTGATGTACTTGATCCGTGTAAGGTGCTGATCAAAAGACTGAAACATTCAGAAGTTCGAGAACGGATGCTAAAGCTTGGACATAATGAAAATTTGTTATTGCCTTTGAATCCCAAAAGTTTGGGTAAAGAGTTTAGAGAAGCTTGTAAAATTTTGGGGATTGAAGATTTACGATTTCATGACTTGAGACATGAAGGCTGTACTCGATTAGCTGAACAGAGTTTTACTATTCCTGAAATTCAGAAAGTAAGTTTGCACGATTCTTGGGGGAGTTTACAGCGTTATGTATCAGTGAAAGCGAGAAGAAATATATTACAGTTGGAGGAGGTGCTACGCCTCATCGATGAAACGTAGCAAAATCTTTGGATGCCTCTGAATATTGCTTATCCAAGACAGCAGCAAGATCCTTAATGTGTACCAAAAATGGAGCACGTTTACTTTTATCTATTTTGAATACTGAGAAAGGGAATTGTTGATTATTCGCTTTTCTCAGTGCTTCGGCTTTGCTGAGGTGGGGATAATAGTCAGAAACTACTGTCATTAGTTCAACGGTCATAGAACGATACTTTATAAAAAGTAGTTCGGTAGTATTAATTTGAAAGCAACTCATGAAGTGGGTATTCCATACATAAAACTTTTTTAATTTGAATGGGTCACCTTTGAAGTAAGGCTGACCATCCCTATGTCTTAATCTTATTTTTTTGATGTAGGTCTTTATGTAATACTAATAATTAGAAATAATATTTTACTAGAGTTGTGGTATAACATATTGAAAACTATTATTTAGATTCATAAATGAGAAATTGCACACTTCTTGATTTTGAGCAATTGCAGGATGAAATTCTGAATTGCTTTTTGGATCATGCTGGACGTTTTTTAAGAGAACATAAAATAATAAGCGATCCTGACCCAAAGACTGAGTTTGAAGCGTCAGAACGCGAATTTTTGGTTGAACTGATGGTAGAGCATAGCCAAATGCAGTTCTTTGGTGAAACGTATTCGGTACAAGACTTGCTGAATTTGCTTGGTCAAATTAATACGGTAATAGAGGGGATTCGTGATTATAGACAGCAGCAGATTAATGAGAAATATTCTGAAATATTAAATAAATATATTGAGTTGGTTGTTGATGAAGGCGGGAGAGTCTACACCTATAACCCGAGTTTGAAGCGTAGAATCAATGGAATTTTGAATATAAGAAAACGATATGCGCCGCTGTTGCATAAAAAGCTTGAAATATTCTATTCAGAATTAACTGGTTATGCTCAAAAAAATGGCAGATTTAAAAATGCTTCGCAGGCAGTACAACTGATTTTACCCGCGCTGCAAATCAAGTTTAGAGAGTTTGATTTGCAATGGGTTCAAAGCAGATTAGAGACAAATAAACAGAAAATTTTAGATTTAACAGAAGCCAGAAAAAATAACGAGAATAAAGAAACCTGTGAAGATGATGATTTTGGTGTGTCATTTAAAATTCAGGATAGAACCTATCTAAACCAGATCAGGGAATTACAGAATGAAAATAAAAAATGGGAACAGTTTCTACAGCATCCAGAGCGGTATTTTCCACAGCAAAAGCAACTCCCATTTAATACAGCATATTGCGATGAAGTACTAGTCAATCACCTGCGACGACATCGAAATCTTATGGTGAAAATTCTCGTTCATCATTCAGGTTGAGCTTGGAAACCTGTCTAAAAAGGTGTTTTTTATTCTGATTTTTGATAATGTGAAGATAGGGTCTTAAATTAAAAATAAGCAGAGTAATATAGTATTTTGACTATGTAATGAAATTGGGGGATTTGGGGTGGTATCGGGGAAAATTAGTTATCGGCAGAGGGTGAAGGACATTTCAGGAATAATTCTCTTTTGGATGAGACTTGTTCAGTTTAATTATTATTTTGATCCTGCTGGAGGAGTACGGCAACAACCGAATAAAGCACAAAAAATTGGGTTAGATTTTCTTTCTAAGCTGTATGAGTTTAACCTATCTAAAGCATATGTAGAAGACAATTCTGATTTTTTTAGAGATCAAATACTGGCATCTTTCCATCGCGTCCTAGAAGATAAAAAAAAGCAATATCATCATCTTTCAGCGTGTCTAACCTCTGTAAAGCTTAAACAAGCTTCAGTATTCCCATTTTACACTGAAATGCGCTTGATCGATGCTCAAATCGAATATCCTGCCTTATTTGCTAAGGCTGTCGATCAGCATACGATTCCCTTCATCAAAATTGATTTTCCAAAAGGAAATATCGATCTAAAGACGTTAAGTTTTTTTGATCAGCAACTCACCATTCCTGATCAATTCATGAATGAGATGGATCGTCGAATTATTCCGTTTCAAGCAAAACTTGATGCTTGCTTCAAGCACAGCCAATCCATTAAATTTATCAGCCTAAAATTATTGTATATCGATCCCTTATACAATGTATCGGCTGACTCCAATAATCTAAATCATGCTAAAGAGCGCTGTCAAAAGCACCTGCAATTTTTTAGAGCGGAAATACGCAATATTGAAGGATTGCTGACACATTTTGATAAAATTGAATTTGGTATTAATTACTGTTTTAATATTTTTGCTGTTTTTTGTTTTAGAAATACACGTTCAGAAACGATCGCATCACTCGAAGAAAAAATTCGGCAGGTCTGGGAAAGTACGTTTTATGATTTGACGGAATTCGAACGTTGTACTTTGGCTCCTGGTTTAGAATTGCAAACCAAGCCTTATTGCGTGAGGGTGCAAAATTATCAGTGGGATGATTTTGAGACGGATGGAATTCTAAAAAAAGACTCAGCAAAATACAAAAATTTTGTTCGGACCACGTTAAATTATTTTGCTAACCAAACCGAGCTTTTTACTGTAAGTATCGCAGGACACGCATTAGAAGCAGGATGCTATTCAGAATTCGAAACAGCCAAAGATCAGCCAGTACTTGCTAAAACAGCAGTAAAGCAAAAACGAAATACTGTTCATAAACCTTATTCTGCTCATCAAAAAATATACGCAGATTTACTCAAAAAAAGTAAATTTTCCAGATCTGTTGCTGGGCAACTTGCAGAAATTCAACATTGCTATAATTTTTTAATACGAAAATTCGAAATCGCTTATCCCTTCAATCTTTATACAGATTTTCAATGGCTGATTAAAATTGAAATGTTTGTCTACTTGGCTGGAGAGTGGAAGCAATCATTGTATCAACCTTTAATGGTTAATCGTCCTATTTGGGCAACGGATCTCAATCGAATTTATGAGTATTTCTTTGCTGGAGTGAGCTTTATAGATATTTATACATCGCTGAAAAGATTGCTTGAGGAGTATGGCTGTATTTTTAGTACAAGAGTTCTGGTTGGTTTTTTGGCATTGCAGCAGATAGAAGAAAGGCAGGCTAAGTTCCATATGCAGGTGATGCGTCCAAATGAAATTAAGCACACACTTGTTGAAAATATCCGTTCTTTATTAGCAGGAACATTAGTTGAATTGTGTGATTATGGGAAAGCCTTAGATCAGATCGGTGTATCAGTCTTAAGCAGATTCAGCTATATCAACCATACACTTAAAAAGAAAGAGCTAAGCACAGTAAGGGAAAATGCGCAACACCAAGGACAGTCTGTAGCAAAATGGTTAAATTCACAAAGTGCACAAAGCAAAAAAGCGTATAGAATGTATTTGAAATACTGGGATGAGATGCAGGCTTATCAGGGGACACATGTATTGCTAACTCTGGTGATTGGCTGTGGCAATTTTACTGAAAATTTTACGATGATTGATTCTACAATTCGTAAGGCAATAGATCGATTGCAAAAAGTGGGTCAGCCAGAAATCTATGCATATCTTGGTCATTGGACCATCATTCAGTGTCAATCAGCTCAGCCCACTTATAAAGTAACCCTGTTGTTTTCGATCGATAGTAATTATACCGATTATGATGAGCGGACTGGCGAGTTGGGAGGGGGCTTCAAAACACTGTTTCTCGCTAAATTAAGAATGTTGTTCGGTAAATACAATGATAATAACACCATTGATGCGGATCATGTATCTATTGACATTTCAACATCCAGATTAGATGACGTAGACTTCCAAACTTTGGAAGAAGATCGAAAAAAACTGAAAAAAATATTGCATTCATGGTTCTATGAAGCCAGTCATTATTTTCAGTATTTTGTTTTGACCCCAATTGCGAACAAAAAAAATATTAAGGGGATTCAGAGAAAATAAAGCTGAAAACCATTTTTCTGACTTAACTATCGTAACGCTAAAATATATAAAAAGCCGAGCTTAGCCGAAGGTCTGGAAATTCTGCTGATCGGCTGGGCTATGGTTATTGCTTTTACGCTAAGACGGTTTTATATACTATTAATATAGAGATTAATACTAATAATAGATTAATGACTATAGCGTATAGAACTATAAATACTAGATATATCAATACAATCACTGTTACTCATACAGATAACAAGAACAGTTAGACATGTCATTCAGATCTGAATATATACCCAATATGGATGATGATAGGGACCAATAGTCCATGTAGGATGAGAGCACTATTCGATATATGCGGATAGTGGATGACTTGTTCTTACTCTAGATAAGAACACTATTTAAAAAAATAAGTCGATTGCTTAACTATGACGTGAATCATAGTTAAGGAAGTTCAACGTGTTCCCATTGGATTTAGATGATCAGGCAGGGGTGATGTGTACCATTCATACCTTTGTGGATGTATGTCTTAATTTTGATATTTCAGACGAAGCATTCATTTTCAACCTAGAACGCTTGTATTGCGCATTTGAAGCGTTTAAACAAGAAGGGCTTGAGTATGCAGCATCGCTTAGGGCGTTTATTGCAGTTACTGAATACGTCAATAGCCAACGTGGCATGCTTAGCTTTGCTGAATATCTGACAGGGCTTTCAATAGGGGAAATTAAGGCATTAAGACGAATCCTGCATGCGCATCGAGGGCTGATACGTGATGAGATCAAAAGCTTTGCGAGACGGAAAGAATTCAATCGAGTGGCATTACTTGAGGAGTTCGAAGGCGCAATTAAGGGGTATTATTCGGTTCTAGTGATCAGAGTGGATTTGAGCTATAGCAAGGACAGCATGAGTGAAATTACAGTAAATGACTTCTATCAGCATATCGGAAAACTACGTGATTTGATCACTGATAAGAATGGATATTTTGATGCACTTTTGACCTATGCGATCGCACTGGAGCAGGGTATAACCAAAGGCTTTCATGCTCACTTAGCATTGGTGATTAATCGGTCTGAGCACCAGAGCGATTATAAGATTGCTGAAGGGGTAATTGAGAAGTGGAATGAGATTACTTTAGGCAAAGGGACGGGATGGAACATCAACACGACAGAAAATAAAGAAAACTACGAGAAACAAGGTCGTTTAGGCATTGGAGATATTCGTCGAACAATACCCGAACAAGGCAATAATGCTTTGGGTGCAGTTGCGTATCTCAGTGACCCAGATAAATACGAGCAGACGTTATTGGTTAAACCACGAGGGCGTAAAACGTTTTATAAGGGGGATTATCAGCATCATAGTCGCCCAATACCTGACACAGAAGAAAATAGAAGAATCAAAGAGTGGAATGCGCAGACTGCTTTAGCAAAGCTGGAAGAGGAGATTTGGTTTAAAAAAATATGAACATGCCAGTTCTATGAAATCAATTCATTCATAGGACAACACATGAGCCATTCAGAGTTAGAGTCTGCAGCAGTACGTTTAGAACAAGACGTTTTAGAGCATTACCAAACGATTCGCTTTGCCCCGATTCCAGAAGGTACTGATTACAAAGATCATCAAAAAAATATTGATGATGAGTTTAAGCGTAAATTGTCTGGTTATTTTTCAGCATGGCGCAGAATGATGGCCGTTGGCATTCATGAGCATTTATCTTTTTCCTTTTGGGCAGACAAGTTCTTTCAGGCTTACTGCAGTGTATTACAGGAAGAGCAGATTCGGTTCTTTGAGGTCACGGCGCAAAGAAGCGCTGGTTTTTATATCGATAAGATCGTAAAGCGGCTGAGAGTGCTGTTTGAAAGCACCAGCTTAACTGAAGAAATGCACAAGCAGAATGAGCGTTATGAAAAGCAAATTGAAAAGCTGAGAGAATCTTATTGCAATACCAGTCAAATCTATCCAGATGCTGCGGATTTGAAACTAGAACTGAGCTTAAATGAGGCAGGAAATGAAATGATCGGCATACGGCAGCTAGAGCGGTATTTATTAAATTTTCAAAAAAGTCTAGCGGCTGAGTATTGGTATAGAACACAAGTCGTTTACCGCTTTTATCAGATTGTACGGGATGATGTTCAGCAGCGCTATGTGATTCACTTTTATCTGAGCTTTAACCGATCACTCTATTCTGATCCTTTGGGATATTGCAATGAGATCAGAGAGCACTGGATGAGAACGACTGGATATCTGGGCACATGCGTTTATCCAGAAATGCATCATCAGCTTTCCGATGCTGATGCACAAAAAGCGTTGCGGATTGACTGGATCATGCAAGAAGAAGCGGGCTGTCCTTTGGGTGCATTAAATAGCATGCCGGAGAATCAAACGGGGCAGTTTGGGCTTCCGAATAGAATCTGCATTTACCCTAAAGGATTTAAATGGTTTGATGGAGCACCTATACGGCGCTGAAAATTTATATCAGTGTCCTGCACTTGCTTGACGCTCTACATTGCGCAGATTATCCTTAGTCTGCTGACCTACATCGTCAGTCGGTTTTGACAGACCGTTTACACACAAGCACATCAAAAAAGTAATTTTTTGGTGGCTAACTCGTTCGTCCCCCTTCTTTGCGGTAGGGCGGAGGGGGGACGCGCTTGCGCGTGCTGGTTTCTTTGTTACCAGTCTGTCAACCCTCTTTCGTTCTGCCACCTTCAATTGACAGTGATTTGGCAGGATTCTTTTAAAACAAAGGAGTACGCCATGCGCTTACATCAATACCGTCTTTTACATTTCTCTTTTTTATGTGTGCCCGATCTACACCACAGGGGTAATGTGACCTGATGCTGTGTATTTCATGCATTGCTGTGTCGATCACTTTCTAAGAATAAAACTTTTTCAAGTACATATTACCGATATGAAGATGAATCTCTCATGCTGTTTTTGAGGGGCATAGATTTGTGTGCTTTATCGTCTATAACACTTCAAAAAAACATAGATATTCATTCCAACATTTATGACATGGGGAACACTGTGTTTGATTAAGACCAAGACCAGTGATGCCTAAAAAAAAGAGAAAATGATGATGTTTAAAACCTTCCTAAAAACTGCCCTTATTTCATCACTACTTGCAGGCGCATCATTGGCGCAGGCAGGCTGGTTTGCACAAGCCAGTGAATCCTACCTTGTTCAAGCACGTCATACAGGCGGTGGGGTTTATCAATGTCTTTATAAAACCAATCCTGGCAACCGTGGTTGGCGTAATTTCACGGTGAACTTTCAAGGTGGTTGTCCACGCTTTGTTCACTTTAATGCGCAGAATGGTCAAGTCACTGTGCCCAACTAAATGAGGGGAACATTCAAATGACTCAAAAAACCATATTGGGCTTGGCGGCAATCTTAGCCCTGACCTTGATCAGCATCGCAGGCTTCTACTTCTTTAGCCCTAAACACACAACTGAAAAAACGGTTCCAGCCAGTACTTCTGAGGTCAGCTCTGCACAACCTTTAGAATCCGCCAGTTCAGAAGCAGTATCCACTGTGATTGCAGCGGCAGAAGTGGATGGCATCGATGTCAAAGAATTGACCACGGGAAGCAAGCGTCTGAGTCCATCAGATCATGAACCTGAATTGCTGAGTTTTGAGTTTGATCAAAACCTTAAGGCGGTGGATACCTTACTGTCGATGCTGCCTTATGATGAACTGCCTGAATTTGAGCAGGAAAATATAGACAAGTATCAGCGCTATATCTTTGCCAAAGCCGCAAAAGATACAGGCAAATCAGTGCAAGACTTTAGCTTGCAAGAACATGGCGCACTGGAGTCGGAGCAAGCGGGTAATCGCTACTACGTCTATAAATTTGATAACGGCACAGACTGTGAAATCCATCTGGTCAGTATTGACTTAAATACGGGCGATTATGGCGTGAGCTATAACTACTGCTAAGGATGAAATGTATGAAGCGATTTTTTAAACCGATCCTACTCGCAGTGACTGTAACGGCAGGAATGTTGTTGAGTGGATGCAGTTCTGGCCTTGATCCAAATACATTTACGGTCGAACTCGATGTAATTGATACCAGTAACTGGTATGCCCAAAATCAATCCGCTACGGTATTGACCATCCGTTCCAATATTGCAGAGCCTATCGATGTCAGCCATGTTTCTGTCAATCATGGACAATGTCGTTATGAAGGCTATCGTCGATCGTTGGAATATCCGCAGCACTTTAAGATGGGGCAACGTTTAAGACTGAAATTAACAGACTGTAGCTACAGCAATGTGGTGCAGGTTGATGTCGAAACAGATAAAGGCACTGCAAGCTATAGCTTTCAATAGCGACTCTCCTCGACAAAGCAAAATTTAAATCAAACCGTGTCCTCAATGGGCACGGTTTTTTTATGTCCTCAATTCGCTCTTCGCACTGAATTCATTTCGCAAGGAATACCCATGTCTTTTATTCGATGTCCCTACTGTCAGTCTACCCAGGTCAGACAAACCGATTCAGGCAATGCGCATGCCAATTATTTTGAGCAACTACAACGTTGTATCTCACCAACACAGATGGCGATGTTTGGCATGCAGGTCGCTCGCAAGTCAGGCTTTTCACCGCTCTTCGGTGCAGCTGTTGGGGTAGTGGTGGGTGGCGTACTGGTGGTGGTGAGTCAGTATGCCTTTGAAAAATACTACAGCAATGCCGAGCAGTATCTCTGTCTGGATTGCCAACAAGCGTTTGCATGGGTGCCGTAATCGCATCTCTAACTTTACACGGTTACATCTTTGAATAGATGGATTGTTTAAACCCTTACAGCACATTTCTGCATCTTTACATCTTTCACTTTTATTTAAGGAATAATCAAAATGGCACATCAACTTGAACAAATGGCGTATGTCGGACAAACCCCGTGGCATGGTCTGGGCAATCAACTTAGCCAAAACCAACCGATTGAAGTCTGGGCCAAGCAAGCGGGCATGGATTGGCGCATTGAATCATCCAATGTCAGCTACATGGCTCAAAACTCACGTGGACAAAGCATCATCATGCCGTATGAAGAACAACGGGTACTGTACCGTTCAGATACCCATGCTCCTTTATCGGTGGTGAGTCAGCGTTATCAAGAAGTCCAACCGATGGAAATTCTGGAGTTCTACCGTGATCTGACTGAGCAATCAGGCTTTGAACTGGAAACCGCAGGTGTCCTAAAAGGTGGGAAAAAGTTCTGGGCTTTGGCACGTACAGGACAAACTGCAGAATTGAAAGGTGGAGATGTCAGCAATGGCTATATTCTGCTAGCAACCGCATGTGACGGTACGTTGGCGACCACAGCACAATTCACCAATATCCGTGTGGTGTGCAACAACACTTTAGCGATTGCCTTACGTGGACAGAGTTCCAGTGCAGGTGTAGTCAAGGTACCGCACAGTACCAAATTCGATGCCGACAAAGTCAAAGATCAACTCGGTATTTCAGTGAAAACATGGTACAACCACATGTATGAAATGAAACAACTCACCCAACGTAAAGTCACCCAGAAAGAAGCAGCGGCTTATTTTGATGCGGTATTTAACAACAATAGCCTAAGTGCGATGGAACAGGAGGATAACATTATTCAGTACTACCGTAAGGTTGCGTCTCAAGCCAATCCACAACCCAATAAAACTGAACCGAATGGACGTGCCATGACCAAAGTCATGAATATGTTTAATGGGCAGGGACGTGGAGCAGACTTATCTTCAGCCAAAGACACCGCCTATGGACTACTTTGTGCGATCACCGAGTTTGTCGACCATGAACGTCGTGCGATGAGTACTGATCACCGCCTCGATTCGGCATGGTTTGGTGCAGGGGCAGCATTGAAACAACGTGGATTGGAGCAAGCTTTATATCTTGCAGCCTAAATTTTATCTCGTATCCCTCTTTGCCACATCTTCGGATGTGGTTTTTTTTATGCCGTTTTAAAATCAATGATAGAAGGATAAACCCATGAATCAGATTATAAACCCAACAGTAACGTCTCAATCTCAGTATTTACCAACTGTAGCCAATGACAAGCTTAAACAAAGTCAATCAGGTTCAAAACGTAGTTTAAATGCCAAACGTCTGATCAACACCAAACAACTGGACTATCAGGCATGGCTGGAAGTGCGTAAGCAGGGAATAGGCAGCAGTGATGCCGCAGCCGCCTGTGGCTTGAATCCTTATATGTCGATGCTGGAGCTGTGGATGATCAAAACAGGACGGGTACAGCAGAATATTGATGATGAAAGCTCAGGACATGCACCTTTATATTGGGGCAAGCAGTTAGAACCGCTAGTGGCTGAATACTACAGTCTGCATACCAACAACAAAGTTCGTCGGGTCAATGCGGTGCTGCAGCACCCTGATCCTGACAAAGCCTTTATGTTGGCAAACTTGGATTATGCCGTGGTGGGCAATGAAGACGTGCAAATCCTAGAATGCAAAACCGCAGGAGAATATGGCGCTAAACTGTGGCGAGATGGTGTGCCGTTATACGTGTTATGTCAGGTACAACATCAACTGGCGGTGACAGGCAAGCAAGCGGCACATATTTGTGTGTTGCTGTGTGGACAGGAAACCAAAATCTACAAAGTCAGTCGTAATGAAGCTTTGATTGAACAGATCATTCAGGCAGAACGATTATTTTGGGAATGTGTTGAAAATGACGTTCCACCAGCAGTGGATGCCAGTGAATCGGCAGCCAAAGCTTTACAGCAGCTCTATCCTGAACATACCCCGCTCAGTTGTGTTGATCTAACGGAGGTCGAACTTGCCAATGAACTGTTTGATCAGCTGATACAGGAGAAACAACAGATTGAACAACACCAAAGCCAGTTTGACCTACTCAAACACCGAGTTCAGGCACTGATGCAGGAACATGAACGTGCCGTATTTCAGCAAGGTTCAGTGACATGGAAGAAGAGCAAGGATAGTATTAGCCTGGACATCAAATCCTTACTTCAGCACCAACCTGAACTCATTCAACAGTACCCACTGCAGAAAGCAGGCAGTCGTCGTTTCAACATTTATCACGATTAGCTCAAAACTTAGAGTTAATCACTCAGCAAGAAGTATCTGAAATCCCGTGCAGCCCTGCATGGGATTTTTTTATGCCGATTTTATTTTAAGCACACAGGGCAACACATCTAAACATCTCAACGACAGAGGAATTTCAACATGATTAAAGGTTTAGCCATTACACCACCCATCTTGGGACGGATCAGTATTGGCCGTGTAATAGAAAAAAATGGCAAGCGTCTGCCAGAGAAAGACGATCAGTTCACCATTACCAGTCAAATACAGGGTAAGGACGGTTGGATTAAACACCCCTTGGATGAGCAATTGCGTAATCAAGCACCGAATCAAAAGTTACGTAGCATCCCTGTACGTATGATCTTCAATGACCCTGAATTGAACTTACGTGCCGAGTACAGCTTGTTTGACCGACAGACAGGTCGCCCGATTTGTGTGGGGAATGGTCAGACGTGTCAGCGTATGACATCACAAGGTGTAGAGCAACATCCTTGTCCATCACCCGACTTATGCCCACTTGGACAAGGTGGACATTGCAAGCCTTATGCACGCCTGTATGTGAACTTAGATGAATCGGATGAATTTGGCACCTTTATCTTTAGAACCACAGGCTTTAACAGTATTCGCACTTTGGCTGCACGTTTGAATTACTACCATGCAGCTTCAGGTGGATTGTTGTCGTGTTTACCATTGCAGCTCACCTTGCGTGGGAAAAGTACCACCCAAAGCTATCGTCAGCCCGTGTATTACGTGGATTTAACGTTACGGGAAGGCGTGGATTTGCAAACAGCAATTCAGACGGCTAATGAGATTGACCAACAAGGTAAGCAGGCAGGGTTTGATCAGGCGGCATTAGATCAGATTGCACGGCAGGGTTTTGCCAATGCCAAGTTTGAGGTGCATGCAGAGGAGGGGATGGAATTGCTGGAAGAGTTTTATCCACACAATGACAGTGCTGTAGATACGGAGCATTCAGTGCAATTGAGCTATGTGCAGGATATTCAGCAAGGGTTGCAGCGATCAGTCAGACCCGTCAACTAATCGATTAGTTGGAAAAGAGCAACTTTCTAGGTTGCTCTTTTTTTTTACGACATTATGAGACGTAGCAGTTGTTAAAGGACTATATTCGCTATGGTTATCTCGTTAAAATGATAAACCTGAATTAGTCCCTATTTTTTTTGTTAAGTGCATGACTTTTAATAGGTCGTAGATATGTTAACTTAGCAACATTGTTTAACATTAAGTATAAAACCAAAGCGGTTGATCTTGGATTGAGGAAATAAAATGCATTCATTGGAACAAAAATTTCTAAATGACTTAGATGACAAGCTTTGGAAAGCCGCCGATAAATTACGCAGCAGTCTGGATGCTGCTAACTACAAGCATATTGTTTTAGGACTGATTTTCTTAAAGTACGTATCAGATGCTTTTGATGAACGGCAATCTGAACTCAAAGAATTGTTTGCACAAAAAGACGATCACAATATCTATTACATGCCGCGTGATCAGTACGACAGCGAAGAAGAATACCAACAGGCTATTGCTGATGAACTAGAAATACTGGATTACTACCAAGAAAAAAACGTATTTTGGGTGCCAAAAGCAGCACGTTGGTTAAGTATCCGTAATGCAGCAGCACAAGCGATTGGCTCTATCATCTGGCAGGATGAACAAGGGCAAGATGTCAAACTGCGTTCGGTATCATGGCTGATTGACAATGCCTTTGATGAAATTGAAAAAGCCAATCCAAAACTTAAGGGCATTCTGAATCGCATTGGTCAGTACCAGCTGGACAATGACAAGCTACTTGATCTGATCAATACCTTCTCTGACACCAGTTTTACTAAGCCTGAATATAATGGTGAAAAACTCAGTCTGCACAGTAAAGATATTCTCGGGCATGTTTACGAATACTTTTTGGGACAGTTTGCCTTGGCTGAAGGCAAGCAGGGTGGTCAGTACTATACGCCTAAAAGCATCGTCACCTTGATTGTTGAAATGTTGCAGCCTTATAAAGGTCGTGTGTATGACCCTGCAATGGGTTCAGGTGGATTCTTCGTATCCAGTGAAAAGTTCATTGAACAGCATGCTCAGGAAAAGCATTACAAAGCCTCCGAACAGAAAAAGCATATTTCTATTTATGGGCAGGAAAGCAATCCGACCACATGGAAATTGGCTGCCATGAACATGGCGATTCGCGGGATTGATTTTAATTTCGGTAAAAAGAATGCAGACAGCTTTTTAGAGGATCAGCATCCAGACTTGCGTGCTGACTTTGTTATGGCCAATCCGCCTTTTAATATCAAGGATTGGTGGCATGCTTCTCTAGAAAATGATGTGCGCTGGAAGTATGGTACACCGCCACAAGGTAATGCTAACTTTGCTTGGATGCAACACATGCTGCACCATTTGTCACCTACAGGCAGTATGGCATTGCTACTTGCCAATGGTTCGATGAGCTCAAATACCAATAATGAAGGTGAGATCCGTAAGAACCTGATTGAAGCCGATCTGGTGGAATGTATTGTCGCATTACCAGGACAACTATTTACAAACACGCAAATTCCAGCCTGTATTTGGTTTCTAACCAAGGACAAAAAGAATGGCTTGTCTTTAGATAAAAAGAAAGCCAACCGTGAAGGCAAGACGCTGTTCATCGATGCCCGTAATTTGGGCTATATGAAAGATCGCGTACTGCGTGACTTTACCGATGCAGATATTGCTAAAATCACCAATGCTTTACATGCTTGGCAACAAGGCGAAAATTTTGAAGGCGAAGCGTATCAAGATGAGAAAGGTTTCTGCTTCTCTGCTGAGTTAAAAGATATACAAAAGCATGACTATGTATTGACTCCAGGACGTTATGTCGGTGCAGTCGAGCAGGAAGATGATGGCGAGCCATTCGCTGAGAAAATGCTGCGTTTGACTGCTCAGCTCAAAGAACAATTTGCTGAAAGTGCTGTCTTGGAAAGTGAGATTAAAAAGAATCTAAAGGGCTTGGGCTATGAGTTCTGATCATCCTTTATTGCTGGAAATTCAGAAGGGTGAAAGTCAAACCCTTGAATTTAAAGAGCAGTTACCGAAAGGGCAACAGGTCGCAAAGACCCTGATTGCTTTTGCCAATACCAGTGGTGGTAAATTGGTGGTGGGTGTAAGTGATGATCGGCAACTCGTAGGTATTCAAGATGATATTTTTGAGTTGCAAGATCAGATCACTTCGATGATCAATGAACTCTGTATGCCCAACATTCTGCCGTATATTTATATCGAGAATATCCAAGGCATTGAGTTGCTGGTGATTGAAGTCAGCCGTGGTTCATTATTGCCTTATTATCTCAAGCCGCAAGGCAAGGCACAGGGAACGTATATCCGTTTAGGTGCAAGCAATCGTGTGGCATCGCCTGAGTATATCCAGCAACTTGAATTGCAACGTCTGAACCAGACTTTTGATGAACAGCCGAATCCGCAATACAGTTTAGATGACATCGATTTACAGCCTTTAAAGCAAGCCTTTGCTGAGCTGGGTAAAGAACTGTCTTTGCAGAAGATGCGGAATCTTAAATTGATCATTCAGCAGAATGGACAGGATTACCCAAGTCATGGGCTGCTCATTTTGTTGGGGCTTTATGAGCAGGTTGAGATTAAATGCAGCCGCTTTAAAGGCACGACCATGACGGTGTTTTTGGATAAAAAAGAATACCGTGGAGACTTATTTAGTCAGTTAAAGCAAACAGAGCAATTCATCAAGAATCATCTGCATCTACGTGCTGAAATTTTAGGGTTACAGCGTACAGAAAGTTATGAAATACCTATTCCTGCGATTCGTGAAGCCTTAGTGAATGCAGTGTTACATCGTGACTATAGCAATGCAGGGCGTGATATTAAGGTCGGTATTTATGATGACATTCTGAATATCGTATCGCCAGGTGGCTTGCCCAATGGTCTGACTGAAGAAGATTTGGCACAAGGTCGTTCAGAGATTCGTAACCGTGTTTTGGCGCGTGTGTTTAAAGAGCTGGGTTATATCGAGCAGTGGGGCAGTGGTATTGCCCGTATTAAAGATCTTTGTTTACAAGCAGGTAATGCAGAACCTCAACTGAAAGCACAAGGTGATTTTGTCGATTGGGAATTTTATCGTCCTTCGATTGAGCAATTAGGTGGCTCAATAGGTGGCTCAATAGGTAGCTCAATCCAAGAAACTATGCTGACAGATCGTCAAAAAGAGATTTTAGTTTTGATTCAACAAAATCCGAAAGTTTCCTATCGTGCTATGGCGGAGCAGTTCGGTATTAATGAGTCAGCAGTGAAAAAGCATTTGAATAACTTAAAAGATGCAGGCTGGCTTGAGCGTGTGGGTGGAACTCGTGGCTATTGGGTGATTAAGAAAGAATTTGGGGGTGCGGTGTGAGTTTTACTCTACGTTTGTTTTGGGAAGCTGCGGGCGGTAATGTGCCTGAGCATTGGGAATTTAAAACAATAGATGAGTTATTAGAGCATCCGAAGGCTATATCAGTTGGTGTGATGTATCCGGGATCTGATACGGATGGTGGTGTTCCTTTAATTAAGGTTTCTGATGTTAAAAATGGAGCAATTGCATCACGCCCTTCATTTTGTATCAGTAACAAAGTTGATGAAGAGTATAAAAGGACTCGTTTAAATGGTTCGGAGCTTTTACTGACATTAGTCGGTAATCCCGGCGATTGTGTAATCGTAACTGATGAAATGTGTGGCTGGAACGTGGCTAGAGCATTAGCTGTGATTCGCCTCAAAGATACCCAATTGCGGTCTTGGATACGTTATGTACTGGCAAGTAAGCCCGCACAACATTTAATAGAAGCTAGATTAAATACTACAGTTCAAAAAACTTTGAATTTAAAAGATGTACGGGAAATTGGCATTCCAATTCCTCCTAGAGAAGAACGTGATTCAATAACAAAAATAATTGATTCAATTGAGAAAAAGACATTACTTAATACGCAAATAAACCAAACCCTAGAATCAATTGCTCAAGCCATTTTTAAAAGCTGGTTTATCGACTTTGATCCTGTCCGTGCTAAAATGGCAGCTAAGCAAGAAGGGCAAGATCCTGAGCTTGCTGCCATGTGTACCATTAGCGGAAAAAGCGAAGAAGAGCTTCAGCAAATGGCTGACGATGATTTTGCTGAGCTACAAGCGACTGCTGCACTGTTTCCTGATGAGTTGGTAGAGAGTGAGTTGGGGGAAGTGCCGAACGGGTGGGAGGTTGGTAAACTTCAAGAAGTTATAGATCTTAACCCTAGAAGAACACTAAAAAAAGATTCACTAGCTCCATACTTGGATATGAAAAATGTACGAACACAGGGGCATTTAGTTGATGAAGTAATATTACGCAATATGACGAGCGGAACCAAATTTATTAATGGTGATACTCTATTAGCTCGTATTACACCATGTTTGGAAAATGGAAAAACAGCATATGTAGATTTTTTACTTGATAATGAGGTTGGTTGGGGATCAACGGAGTTTATAGTTTTACGTCCCAAAGAGCATCTGCCAACAGCATTAGGTTATTTTATTGCACGTCAAGAAAACTTCCGTACTTTGGCGATTCAATCTATGACAGGTACAAGTGGAAGACAGCGGGCGAACGCTGATACCTTAGCTAATCAATCATGGTTAATTTATCCAGCAGATTTAATGATAGTATTTGATAAATATGCAGGAAAATATTTAACTCATATCAAAAACAATGGCTTGCAGAATGGTATTTTAAAAAATATTAGAGATGCTTTATTACCAAAGTTGTTGTCGGGTGAGCTAGATGCTACTTTATTAAAAAAATAGGCAACATTATGGCAAGAACAAATACTCGTAGGAAGGTAGATTTATATATCCTATCTTTAGGATTGTTATTTCTATTTTTTATAATAATGTCGATTCAATTCCCTGATGAATCTTTTTTTTTGAAAGATTTTAAATCATGGAATGAGTTAATATTAAAAAATATTTTGACCATAATTTCTCTCTTAGCTTTGATTTATTGTTTTGATGCCTACAAAAAATTTGACTTTGATTTGAAAGGAACAACCGAGATTCCTTTTGAAATAAGAAAAATTGATGATGCTAATTATGAGCATTTAACATTCTTGGCTACATATGTAGTTCCTTTGATCAGTTTTAATTTTAGTGAAGGGAGACAAGTTATCGTGCTAATACTTTTATTGGTGGTTATGGGAGCTATATATGTTAAAACTGATCTTTTTTATGCTAATCCATCACTAGCACTTTTGGGATTTCGTATATATCGGGCAAATGGTAATTTTAAAACTGGAGAAAGAGAGGGAATAATTTTGATAAGTAGAACTAAAATGAAAGTGGGGACTAAAGTTTCATATATAAAACTAGATGATAGAATTTATTTTGTAAAAGGCTTAAAAGATGAATCTTAGTGAAGTTCAGGAATCAGTTCGGTATTTTATTGATAATTATGAAAAAATTGGGGTTTCGGTTTATGCGATTCTAAAAGATAGAGGGAGTACAGATCCTGTTAAAGTTGATATTGAATCGGATGCTTTAAAGGGGTTAAAAAAACTATTTATTCAAAGTATAAAAGAATGCGTATTCGATAATGAAGATCTAACAGTATTAAATCTTTCTAGTTCGGATGAGCGTTTAAATGCTCTTTATATATATGATTTAGAGAGGCCAGATGAACTTAATACATTACAAACGGTAATTGCTAATGATGAATTGCCACTACTAAACTTAACTCAACATGACCTTTCTTCTATAAAAGCTTTATTAATAGAGCTAGGTAATGATGAAAATCAGATAGTCTTATATAAAACTTTAGCGCAAGTGAATGTGTTTAAACGTTCAGGCTTATTTTTGAAAAAGTCAAAATCTCGATTGGAAAAAATAGACGATGAATTTTTACGCATAAGTTCAGGTTTTCAAATGTTGCAAGTAAATAACACTCTGTTAGTTGTTGGGCAGAGTAAAACTTGAAGTGCGACATAAACCACCTAATTAATTTAAAGGGTTTATGGAGTATATAAAATTGTCATACCATCATCTTAACTTTGAAGATCGTACTGCATTAATGCTTGAGTCAAGAAAAGAAGGCTTTTCAGCCAGAAAATTTGCTGAACTCATTAAAAGACATCCTAGTACGATCTATCGTGAGCTTAAAAGAAATAGCATCAATGACGTTTATCAAGCTCGATATGCTTCTGATAACACCTTCGCTAGACGTAGACGTGGTCACAGAAAACTCAAAATCGATTCAATCCTCTGGAAATTTATTGTTGAAGCGATCCGTTGTTTATGGTCTC
>NZ_JIBB01000028.1:0-38769 GCF_000620525.1 Acinetobacter sp. UNC436CL71CviS28 | reverse complement strand
GTAAAACGTTGACCTATGACCGTGGACGCGAGATGGCAGAACATAAAATACTTGAAGAAGATTTAGGCATAGATGTATATTTCTGTGACCCACATTCACCCTGGCAAAAAGGCACATGCGAAAATATGAATGGTTTAATTAGGCAATATTTACCTAAAGGGATTGATTTAAATCAGGCAGATCAGCATTATTTAAATCAAGTTGCCATGTCACTGAATACTCGTCCTAGAAAAGCGTTAGATTGGCTTACACCATTAGAGAAATTTGCTCAGCTTGTTGATTATCATAAGACTTTTCAAACTGTCGCACCTCATGTTTGAATTCGCCAGAATATAAAGATCCTAATTATTTCGTTTTATTAAGCCATAATGATAAAAAATAATAATTGCTATGATTTATATATAAAAACAGTCATTAAACTTCTCGAAAAGCTAATTTTATTATTTAAAATATTGGATATAAATTAATTTATTTCAAAAATTATGTTTTATCAGGTTTTTTAAAGAGAAGTGATTAAGCCTGTAATTTCTGATCATGAGTCTGTTCTATCTGCCTGGTAACAGGCTTGATTCTTAATTTGAGAATTCTAGAGCCTGACCTATAGGAGAAAGTTGAGAGAGAAAGGTTTCTATATTAAACAGGTTTAAATTTAAATTTTGATCAAGTCATAAAGAAGCGCAAGAATCAGAGCCCAGAAAGCTATCCAGAACTCACTAAAAATATAATTTAAAGTAGGCTATCTTTCATATATTTATCGTGAAAATTTAGTGAAAAATCTGTATTTAATAAAAATTTCACTAAACCCTGTCAAGCAAATAAAGCATTTCTACATCATCTTCAAAATGCTCCCCAAAGATCTTTATTTTTATTCAAGATATATTTTACCAATTTATAAATAGAAATTATTTCTCTATCTCTACAGGCTTTAGTAATTAAACCCATTTTATCGTTGAATATTTCTAATTCAGGGCTGCTTTAAATTAATCCAGTTGATGACTCTGAGTTTTAAATACGAGTCTAAGAATTGACCCTATTAAAATGTTTGAAAAAGTGCACATACACTTATCAGCATTACAGCCTTTATCAAGCATCAACTCAAGAGTTGTTTGTATATAGTGCTCAGTAACAGTGCATCATTATCGAAACGCACTACAAGTGTTATAGAAAAGTATTACGAAATACCAAATCCGTATGATTAAGTTGGCATACCCTTTGCATTTACCTCTACAGCATAAAGTGATCTAGGGTTCCGGCAGTTATTTTTTAAAGCCTGCGTCTGAGACCGAGAGTTCACGGCTAGGTTTTCCAAAACCAAAGCTACACGGAGGGATAAAAGCCCGGGAGGTAAACCGTACAAGTTAGATGCAGAGGCTGTTATGAGCACGACTACTTATCACGAAGATTCCGCACTGTGGACTGAACTTTTACCGGGTGGCCATCACTGGTCTGCGCGCATTCAACGTGGCGCAGTTTTACAACTCAAATCCTTGGGCGCAAATGCCAATGTTTCGCTGTTCTGTGTCAATGCAGAAGACAAGCTGGAAGCCTATAACATGCCAGACAGCTTAAAAGGGCAACATACCGCATTTCTAAGTACAGGGCACATTTTAGCCTCTGATTTGGGTCGTGCCATGATCTCGATTGTGAAAGATGATCACGGTTGGAATGATGCCTTCTGCGCACCAAGTACTGCACAGCAAATCGAAAATCAATTTGGTTCAAAAACGTTTCAAGATGCCCGTAATGAGATGTACCGCAACGGCAAAGACAGTTTATTACTGGAAATGACCAAATTTGGATTATCGGCAACTGACCTCAGCAGTACTTTAAATCTGTTTTCTAAAGTTCAACCTGATGATAACGGCAACCTCAGCTATGTGGCATCTGACAATACTCATCAAGTGATTGAACTACGTTTTGAAATGGATTGTCTGGTGTTTTTATCGAGTGCACCGCATGCCTTAGATAACTCATCTGAATATGCACCAGCTGATATTCAACTATCACTCTTTAAAGCACTTCCTTTAGGCGAGACAGATGTCTGCCGTGATTCATGCCCGCAAAATCAGCGTGCATTCCAAAATAATAACCGCTACTACGCTTTAACTGCTTAAGGGGAATGATCATGACTGCACTCGTAAACCCAACACAAAATCATGAAAAACCAGTACTCAGCGAAGTTTGTCCTGCCGGTGAAGCGTGGATGTGCGAAGTCAAAAAAGGACAGTATTTCCGTATTGTAGATCTAGAAGGCAACCAGGCGGTAGATACCTTATTTATCTCCGCACATAACCCTGAAGAGCGTTATAGCGCAACCGATACTTTGGCGATGAATCGTCAAATATATTTAGAAAAAGGCACAGCGTTATACACCAATTTTGGCAATAAAATCGCCACCATCAACGATGATAACTGCGGTCGCCATGACACCTTAGGCGGTGCATGTTCATGTGAAAGTAACACAGTGCGCTATGCCCATGACAAATACCCAATGCACAGTTGCCGTAACAATTTCATGATTGCATTGTCACAACATCCGATTGCGAAAAAGCATGATTTGAATGTGCGCCATATCGGTCCAAATATTAATTTCTTTATGAATGTACCTGTAACTTCAGATGGTCATTTGAAATTTGATGATGGTATTTCTGCTCCGGGGAAATATGTGGAGATTAAAGCGGAGATGGATTTGATTGTCCTCATTTCAAACTGTCCACAACTGAATAATCCGTGTAATGCCTATAACCCGACAAAAATTCAACTGATTGTCCGTGAAGGCGAGGAATAAGCCATGTTTAATAAAGTTCTCATCGCCAACCGTGGTGCAATTGCGTGTCGTGTTATTCGTACCCTTAAAAAATTAGGCATCCAATCGGTTGCCGTCTATTCAGAAGCCGACCGTGATTCATTACATGTGACTTTAGCAGATGAAGCTGTTTTCATTGGTGATGCACCTGCGAGCCAAAGCTATTTAAATGTCGATAAAATCTTAGAAGTCGCAAAACAAACCGGTGCAGAAGCGATTCACCCGGGCTATGGCTTCCTCTCTGAAAATGCCGAATTCTGTAATCTGTGTGAAGCACAAGGCATCGTATTCTTAGGGCCAAATGCCGAACAAATGAAAGCTTTTGGTCTGAAACACACCGCACGTGAATTGGCAATTCAAGCCAATGTGCCATTACTTCCGGGCAGTCAATTGTTGGCTGATGAAGCCGAAGCACTGCTAGAAGCGGAACGTATTGGCTATCCTGTGATGCTGAAAAGTACCGCAGGCGGTGGTGGCATCGGCATGCGTTTGGTCTGGAATGCTGAAGAGCTGAAAGATGCTTATGCAACGGTGTCATATTTAGCGCAAGCCAACTTTAAAGATGCAGGTTTGTACTTAGAGAAGTTCGTGCAAAATGCCCGTCATATTGAAGTGCAAATTTTTGGTGATGGTCACGGTTTAGTCTTGGCTTTGGGCGAGCGTGATTGTTCGGTACAACGTCGTAACCAAAAAGTGATTGAGGAAACACCTGCACCACATTTAAACGATGAACAACGTGCCTATATTCAAAATGTTGCGATCCAACTGATGCAATCGGTGAACTACCGCTCGGCAGGTACGGTTGAATTTGTGATGGATACCGACACGCAAGAATTCTATTTCTTGGAAGTGAATACTCGTCTACAAGTCGAACATGGTGTCACCGAACAAGTGTTTAGTGTGGACTTGGTTGAATGGATGGTGACTTTAGGCAGTGGTGATTGGACGCCACCAACAGCACAGCTTGATTCTAAAGGTCATTCCATTCAAGTGCGGTTATATGCTGAAGACCCAATTAAAAACTTCCAACCAAGCGCAGGTTTACTGACTCATGTCGAGTTTGATGCCAATGCCCGTAATGAAACGTGGGTAGAAACAGGCTCCAACGTATCGTCATTCTATGATCCAATGATTGCCAAAATTATTGTGACTGCGGATGATCGTGATTCTGCCATTCAAGCCATGACCGATACACTTGCCAAAACTTCTGTGGCAGGCATTGAAACCAACCTTGAATATCTACAAAACATTATCGACTGTGATGTATTTAAAGCGGGTACGCAAACCACACGCTTCTTAAATACCTTTGAGTGGAAAACCCAAAAGATTGAAGTCCTGCAAGCAGGCATTCAAACCGCCGTGCAGGATGTTACAGGGCGTTTGGGCTATTGGGATGTCGGTGTGCCACCATCGGGTGCAATCGATCCGCTGTCTTTAAATGTCGCCAACCAACTGTTAGGTAATGCACCGAATACCGCAGGTCTAGAATGTACCTTGCAAGGACCAAGCTTAAAATTCCATTGTGACAGTCAAATCGTGCTTGCAGGTGGCGATATGCCATCGACTTTGGATGGCGTAACTGTACCAATGTGGCAAACCGTGAATGTGCGTAAAGGTCAGGTGCTGAAGTGTGGCAAGATCGCCACAGGTTGTCGTACCTACATTGGTATTAACGGCGGTCTCAATGTCCCTGAATATTTAGGCTCACAAGCAACCTTTACCCTAGGTCAGTTTGGTGGGCATGCAGGGCGTAATTTACTCATTGGCGATATGCTTCCAATCACGGCATTTACATCAAGTGATGGCAAAGCATTAAGCCAAGATCAAATCCCGACCTTCTCAAATTCTTGGGAAATTGCAGTGATGTATGGTCCACATGGTGCGCCTGATTTCTTTACCAAAAATGACATTGATACCTTCTTTGCCAATGAATTTGAAATTCACTTTAACTCAAGCCGTACCGGTATCCGTTTGATTGGACCAAAACCTGAATGGGCTCGTCAGGACGGTGGTGAAGCAGGTCTGCATCCATCCAATATTCATGATAATGCCTATGCCATTGGTGCGATTGATTTCACTGGTGATATGCCGATTATCTTGGGTCCAGATGGTCCAAGCCTTGGTGGCTTCGTGTGTCCTGCGGTGGTGATCAATTCTGAACTGTGGAAATTGGGTCAGCTCAAAGCAGGCGATAAAGTGAAATTTGTGCCTGTGAGCTATACCCAAGCCAAAGTACTCAATGAAAAATATCATGCACAATTGGTATCAACAGATACGCAAATAGTCACTTTTAATGAATCGTTCTATCCTGAAATCAGTACGCTGAAAACCGCCATTTTAGACACTTTGAAAGGTCAAAATGGTACGCCTGATGTGGTGTATCGTCCTGCGAGCAACAACTATATGCTGGTGGAATATGGCGATCTGGTTTTAGATTTAAACCTGCGTTTCCGTATTCATGCGCTGATGCAATGGGTCAAAGAGCAAAATATCCAAGGCATTATTGACCTGACACCGGGTATTCGTTCACTGCAAATCCATTTTGATTCGACCAAGCTCGATCAAATTGATTTATTGCATATGCTTCAAGTCGCAGAAGAACAATTGCCTGATGTGACGGAAATGCAAGTGCCATCACGTACTGTGTATTTACCACTGGCTTGGGAAGATTCACAAACACAGCTTGCAACTGAGCGTTATATGCAAACCGTACGTCCAGATGCACCGTGGTGTCCGGACAATATCGAATTTATCCGCCGTATTAATGGTTTAAAAGACAAACAAGCCGTGAAAGATGTGGTGTATAACGCGAGTTATTTGGTTATGGGCTTGGGTGATGTGTATTTGGGTGCGCCTGTGGCAACACCGCTTGATCCACGTCAGCGTTTAGTCACCACCAAATATAACCCTGCACGGACTTGGACACCTGAAAATGCCGTCGGTATTGGTGGTGCGTATATGTGTGTTTACGGCATGGAAGGTCCGGGTGGCTATCAGTTTGTGGGTCGTACTTCGCAAATGTGGTCACGCTACCGTAAAAACCCTGATTTTGAACAAGATATGCCGTGGTTATTGCGCTTCTTTGACCAAATTAAGTTTTATGAAGTGTCTGAGTCCGAGTTGATGCACATGCGTGAGGACTTTAAAGCAGGGCGTTTAAAACTGCGCATTGAAGAAGGCGTACTCAACCTTAAAGAATACAACGAATTCTTAACTGAAAACCAAGAATCTATTTCAGCATTTAAAGCGGTGCAACAAGCTAATTTTGATGCAGAGCGCCGTCGCTGGCATGAAGCAGGACTGGCGGAATATGTCTCTGAAAGCCTAGATGCTGTGGATGATGGTGAAGGTGTTGAAGTGCCTGAAGGTGGTTGTGCGGTGGAATCGCATATGCCCGGTTCAATCTGGAAAATTGAATGTCAGTCGGGTGATATTGTGGAAGAAGGTGCGACGCTTGCGGTGATTGAAGCGATGAAGATCGAGATTCCAATTATTGCGCCTGAGCGTATGCGTGTCGATGCGGTTACCATTGAAAAAGGGCAAACGGTGAAAACGGGGCAGGTGTTGTTTACATTGGCACCAGTGGCTTGATGAGATAGGAATAAAAAAGACCGTCCGTAAGGGCGGTTTTTTTATTCAATGAATTAATAGTTTAGTTTAAAATGATATTTATACTTACAATAAATTTTCTAATGTTATGACAAATACACGAAGAGATAATTTTTCAAAACCTGTTGTGAGAGCATTAAGAGAACGGGTAAATAATCTTTGTTCTAATCCAGATTGTGGTAAGCAAACAATTGAGCCACAAAAAGCTACCTTAGATAAAATTAATCTTACTGGTACAGCCGCACATATATGTGCAGCAAGTGTAGGAGGACCAAGATATGATGAAACTATGTCTCAGCAAGAGAGAAAATCTATAGAGAATGGAATTTGGTTATGTAATCATTGTGCTAGAAAAATTGATATAGAACCTGATGCATATTCTGTTGAGTTATTAAAAGAGTGGAAAAATAAAGCTGAGCTTAAATTATTGGCGAATAGTAATAGTCCTCTATATGCGGAAAGTGAGTTTCAAAAGGAAGCACAATTAAGGGTGCTTGAAAGTCATAGATCAGGTCAAAGCTTTATAGGTGTGGCAAATTCTTCTTTAAATACTATTTCTAAAATAGTTCAAGAAGAGCTTAGGATACTTGATCCAAGACTAAATATTTCCTGTGACTATATCAATAGCACAACTCATTATAGAATAGATGTGGCAGAAGATAGTGAAGAGTCAGTAAAAATTAATTTTAAACCTAATAGTGCTGAAGAGTTTACCAAGAAATATACTAAGTTAATTGAAGGTGGGGAAACTTTTGAAATAGATGTTGATGCCATTAGTTCTAATTCAGAAGCTTTAAATGTTATTTTTCCTTCTCAGATAAAGGATGGAAAGCTATATGTTAAGAAAAATAGCGATTTAAGAGGAGAGTTAGAGTTTTTTGATGAAAAAGAAAATCTTATCTTGAGTGGTAATTCTGAGGTGGTTTATGGAGAAAAATCACATTCTTTAGAAATTACGAAATTTGAAGGTTTAATGACCATAAAGTATAAAAATTCACCTATCAAAATTGGAGAGCCGAATAAAATACATTTTGAGATTTCTATCCATCTTAAAAATTGGGATGATATACCAGTCGAACGACTAACTTATTTTAATCAGATTAAAAGAGTATATAAGCTTCTCGCAGAATGTAATCAATTAAAGGTTAGACTTTCAGTAAATGGAATTGAAATATCATCTGTAATTACTGAAAATTTTCAAAAAGATTGGATAAACTCTATGTATATATTATTAGAATATGTAGAAAATGCTAGAAAAATCAGCGAAAAATTAAAGGTAGATGTTCTTTTTAGGTCTGATTTTCCACTAAATAATACAGAAATTAACAATTCTTACGAAATAGTTGAGTTGTTAGCAAATAAAAGTCACGAAAAGAAATTTTCTGCGTTCAGTAATTTTATTCCAAATAATGAAAAACAAGAATTAGATGCAATCTTTGCACAAGAAGACTATGAAATTATTATTCTTGAAAATAGAAAATTGAGTAATTTCATATTGTTAGACACTAAGGTTAAGTCAACCAAGATTTATATAAAAACTACCATTATTAATCCTCTTTTTGAGGTGGTTGAAAAAACAAAAAATAAAGAAGGTAGAATAGAATATAAGTATAAGGTTCTACCTAAGGATGAAACTAGTTATTTAAATCGAGAGGTTTCTTTAGAGGCTTTTAACTTACAAAAAAATTAATTTCAGAAATTAAATAACGGTTTTAAATTTTACGATTGTTCATTCGTAAGCTCGAAACCATTTTTTTGGAAAATTCTAAGATTCCAAAAATAAACTTAGTGGATCATTTGATTTATCTAAAGTAAAACTTAGATCGGCAGGCTATCGCTTAGTATATCAGCTTATCGACTTCAAAATTGTCGTTTTGGTACTAGATGTAGATCGTCGAGATGCCATCTATAAAAGATGTAAAAAATTATCTAAGAAGTGCTTGCCATTATTAAACATCCTTTAGCCACACTTTGATGCACACTCGAACCCCAATGGTGCAAAATGGCATATTTTTTAGGCATACTTAAAAAATAAATCATTCTTGTTTTGCCTCAATTTGCGTATGTAATTAATTCCCCACGCATTCTGCTTAAATCTATTCTATTTTATATTATGGCATGCTTTATGCTTTTATTTATATACAACTATAAATAGAGGAGAATAAAGCACTTGACCACTAAATTCCAAACATCGGTTAACCATTCATGTATAAAAAGAATAGCAAGGACATGAGCAATCAAAATGGAATAAACCGGTGAAATACAAAACTTACTTTTGCTTTAGAACAAGCCCCATTTCAATCTTATGGGGCTTTTTTTCACCCTTTTATGTAACTTTATTTACCTCATCCAAATAAGTAAAAACTGGCACGCTTTCTGCATTTTCCTAAGTAATACGAAATTCTGGTTTTGTAATATCCACAGGAGATGCACATGAACAATCCGACATCAAATAAAAAAATGCATCCATGGCTTCACTTTCTGGTTGAGCTGCTTAGCGTACGCGCAGGCTTTCACATTAAACAATCTTCACAATATCAATCCAAGGATCAACATCGTGCCTAAACAAAAATTGGCACGTATCAGTATTACCGTGCCAGAAACCACACTGCATGCAATGGATCAAAAAATTGTCGAGCAGCACTATGAAAGCCGCTCGCAAGCCATTGTCGACATGATTAACCGTCACCTGATTGATGATCTGGTGATTCGCGATGAAGTCATGGTTGGCACACTCACTTTGCTCTATGACGTCAGTCTGAAACCGCTGCGCAGTCAGCTGGTCGATCTGCAGCAGCAGTATCTGGCGCAAGTGATCAATTCACTTCATATCCAGCTGGATGATGAAAAAATCTTGCAAGTCATGCTGATGCAGGGCGCGAGCAGTGATCTGAAAGAAATTAGCGAACAATTTATTGCACTGAAAGGCGTGATTAAAGGCCATCTCGAACTGATGGATGCCGTCATGCCGCCCATTCCACAAAATACCGAACACACTTAAGGAGAACAGCTGTGCACAATTTATGGACTGTACAGGACTGGCAACACGCCTACCAGAATAACAATATCCAGCTTAGTGACCTGATTGAGTATGTTGCCGGGTTGAATAATGAGGATCATGCCTGGATTTCAATTGCGACGGCAGCACAATTACAGGCACAAATTGATGCATTGACTGGTGCAGATAGTGCAAGCTTGCCACTTTATGGGGTGCCATTTGCGGTCAAGGACAATATTGATGTTGCAGGGTTCTATACCACAGTAGCATGTAAAGAGGCAGCTTATCTGGCGACTTCCGATGCAACAGCAGTAGCCAAATTAAAAGCTGCCGGTGCGATTGTCGTGGGTAAAACCAATCTGGATCAGTTTGCGACGGGTCTGGTTGGGGTGCGCTCTCCATACGGCGCGGTGAAGAACAGCTTTAATCCTGAATATATCAGTGGCGGTTCGAGTTCGGGTTCCAGTGTAGTCGTCGCAAACGGATTAGTGCCATTTTCACTGGGTACAGATACTGCAGGTTCAGGACGTGTACCGGCAGGGCACAATAACATTGTCGGGCTCAAATCGACCAAAGGCTGGTTCTCGACTACCGGCCTGATTCCGGCTTGTCGCACCATCGATGTGATTTCGATTTTTGCCTTAACGGTGGATGATGCCTGGCAGGTAGCGCAAGTCATGCAGGGCTATGATGCCAGCGATGATTATTCCAGAATGCATCCTCAGAATGTACCGAGCCAATTTTCAAAAGGGAAAATTGCCATTCCGGATACACTAGAATTTTATGGCGACGCCGAAACTGAAAAAGTATTTCAACTGGCAATCACACGTGCGCAAAGTTTGGGTTATACGGTTGAGCCGATTGATTTTACTCCATTTCAGCAACTGGCAGCGGCCCTGTATAATCGCTCTTGGGTGGCTGAACGTACCAGTGCCGTGGAAAAAATGGTGCAACGCAAGCAGACCCATCCGGTCATTGGTCAAATCATTGCGCAGGCAGACCGGTTCAGTGCGGTCGATGTCATGCAGGATGAATATGAACGCGCCCGCCTGAGCCGTGTTATTCAAAATACGCTGGCAGCGTATGATGCCTTGATGGTGCCGACCGCACCTACCATTTATCGTATTGCAGAAGTAGAAGCTGATCCTCTGGTCAAAAACAGCCACATGGGCGCTTATACCAATTTTGTCAATTTTGCCGATCTGTCGGCTTTGGCGCTACCAAATAGCATTCGTGCCGATGGTTTGCCAACGGGCGTGACCTTTATTGCGCCAGCCTGGATGGATGAGGCACTGGCCAAATTCGGGCAAAAATGGCAGCAGGCAAGCCAGTTAAAACTGGGAACTTCTGAACGCAACTATGAAAAAACAACTGAAATCTCATCGGGTCACAGCGTCAAACTGGCTGTCGTCGGTACACATCTGACCGGCATGCCGCTGAATTTTCAGCTGACCACACGTGGTGGCACCCTGATCAAACAGACCCGGACTGCTTCGCATTACAAACTCTATGCCTTAAAAAATACCACACCGCCAAAACCTGGCCTGCAATACAACGCGACAGGTTCCTCGATTGAAGTAGAGGTCTGGGACATTCCGCGTGCCCTATTCGGGGACATTGTTGCAGAAGTACCGGCACCATTGGGCATTGGCAATGCCCAGCTGATTGATGGTACTTGGGTCAAAAGTTTTATCTGTGAAGGTTATGCGCTTGAAGATGCCACAGATATCAGTCATTTCGGTGGCTGGCGCGAATTTATGAAATCTAGACAACTTTCAAATACCAAATTTAAATGTGAATGCATAGGGGAAGTCGCAAAATGATCAAAAAAGCACTGATGTCCGTTTCCGTACTGTCTGTAATCCTTTTTAGTGGCTGTGACAATACTGCAAAAATTCCTGCATCAAATACCAAAGCAAGTGAGAGTACGCAAAACCAGCCGATTCGGATTGGTTATAGCGACTGGCCGGGCTTTGTAGCCTGGCAGGTAGCGATTGAAAAAGGCTGGCTTAAAGAAGCAGGTATCAATGCCGATTTTAAGTGGTTTGATTATTCTTCTTCACTCTCTGCATTTGCAGCCAATCAGCTGGATGCCGTAATGGTCACTAATGGCGATAATCTGGTCACCGGTTCAGGGGGTACCAAAGGCGTGATGATCATGGCAACTGACTATTCAGCTGGAAATGATGTAATCATTGCCAAGAACGGAATTAACTCTATACAGGACTTGCGAGGAAAAACTGTTGCGACTGAAAAAGGTCTGGTGGATCACTTGCTGCTATCCACTGCACTGGATGATGCCAAAGTTGGCCTGAATGAGGTTAAGCTGGTCAATACCATGACCAATGAATTGCCACAGGTGTTTGCCACACCTGATATTGATGCGATTGCTGTATGGCAGCCGGTGGCAAATCAGGCTCTATCTGCGGTAGCTGGTTCAAAAATCATTTTTACCTCTAAAGATAAACCTGGCCTGATCTACGATACCCTGACTGTAAACCCGGCCCATCTGGAAGCCAATAAAGAGCAATGGAAAAAGGTAATTCAGGTCTGGGATAAAACCGTCAAATACATCAATGATCCGGCGACTCGAGAAGACGCTGCACAGATCATGTCCAAACGGGTCGGTGTTGACCCAAAAACCTATATGCAGTTTATTGACGGTACACATTTACTGGATCTGGCAGCCAACAAGAAAGTATTTACCAAAGGTAATGGTTTTGATTCAATTTATGGCTCAACCTATCATGTGAACAAGTTCAATGTGGCTAACGGCATTTATACAACGGAAATGAATGTGGATGGTGTGATTGTTCCAACTTTGGTACAAGAACTCAAATAGAGCTTGCCGCCTCATTCCGGAATGTAAACTAAAGCTATAAAAAATCCCCAGATTGGGGATTTTTATAGTCAGATGAAGATTAAAAAATTAAAGCTGCGTACTTTTGGAAAAGACATTGATAAAAATAATGCCAATGATCATAAACGCCAGACCGATCAGTGCAGGAAGATCCAGTTGCTGTTTAAATACCAGCAAGCCAACTGTTGAAATCAGGATAATACCAGCCCCTGACCAGATCGCATAAGCAATACCCATCGGAATGGTTTTCATAGTCAGTGACAGAAAAAACAGGGCAATTGCATAGCCGGCAATGGTGGCAAGTGAAGGCCAGAACACGCTAAAACCATTTGAAGCTTTGAGTGCAGATGTTGCAATAACTTCTGCAATAATGGCAATTGAAAGATATAAAAAAGACATATTTCTCCCTATAGCACCCGTTCTGCATGATGCATCAGGTGATCCTGTTCTGATTTCAGCCAGTTTTCAGCTTGTGTAGTCGTGGAGGTTGTATATTGAAAGTGGTAATCCGGCTGGTATATATCCAGCTCAAAAATCAGATCGATTTTACGGTCATCGAGAACCACACGCTGAATCAGACTGCTTTCATTGAGCACTTCAAAATTTTCCAGATTAAAGGCTTTGCCTGTTTCGCTTGTGCGGGTGCTGTAAGTTTTAGCTTGAGCATCAGTCCCGATAGAAACCTCAAAACTTTCCAACAAGGCAAACACGGTCGGATCGACAGCTTTAAAGTCCATTTGAGCGACTGCGCTTTGCACTTCAGGCAAACGCGTCAGGGCATAGGCAATATGATCAGCACAAATAATCAGGCCACCATCCATTTCCAGTGTCTGACCAGATTGCACTTCAATTGCAGACTGAAGCCGCAAGCTTAAAAACAGGCCACGTTGTACCTGCTGGCGCCAGTCTTCGACATAGACATGACTTGGAGAAAATTCCAGAATGCAGTTGCCAATCGCATGTAACTTGGCTGGTTCCGGCCACTGCACATGATTCTGGTAATTGGCGTAGTCTTTCACTTCCCAGGACAAAAGTTGGCTGGCGCTATCCCAAAGCGTATTGCCAATCCAGCCTTGGCGTTCCTGAACAGCTGTTCCTGTCTGGCTTTTTAGACGAAGATCAATGGTAAAACTGCGCGACTGAAACCAATACACAATGGTATTTTCATCAGTCAGGCCATTAAAAAAGCTGATGCTTTTACGCCGGAAAGCCCCATATAAAAAGTCCGGAATCATCTCTGGCTGAGTAGTCGTAGGTTTTAAAGTCTTAATCACTTCGAACAGATTCATGATGTTGTCTCCGCCTGTTCTTCAAGTCCAAAAGAGGAAAGTGGTACAGCATTTTTTAAGACCAATTCACCGCTAGCGACGCGCTGTTTTAAATATTGAAAGGTCTGGGCGGTCTGATTAAACAGGTGCTCACCACCAATCAGGGCAGCATATTTGCTGTTTTCAGTGTGAATAACCGGTTCAATCACGGTGTTATAATTGCAGGCACAAAACAGCGGAAATGAATAACGTTCTTCCGACACTTTTTTCACCCGATGCTTGGTGGCCAGATATTTACCATTGGACAGAATTTCCATCATGTCACCAATGTTCATCACCAGAGTATTTTCAATCAATGGAATATCGATCCATTCACCGGCTTTATTCAAAACCTGTAAGCCGGGTGCGGTCGGTAACAGCAAGGTAAAGCATTCGTAATCGGTATGGGCACCTATACCTTCGGCATCTTGCACTTCCGGATGATAGGGATAATGAATCAAGCGTAGCTGACTTGGTGCATCAGTAATTTTGCTTTCGAAAAAATCCTCACGAACGCCCAATGCCAGTGCAAAGGCAGAAAAAATCTGCTGGCTGATTCCACGCAAGTGGCCATAATACTGGCTGACAACAGTCTTGAAATCCGGATGGTCTGGCCATAAGGTAGGGCCAAGTAAAGGACAGTTTTTTTGTGTACCCTGATAATCATAATTGACATCATAGGCTTCTTTTAAATCATAACTGTTGCCTGCAAACTGTTCTTCGCCAATCGGCACATAGCCACTATGGTTTTTTGATTTGCCAATATAGTGCTGCATCTTGGTGTTTAGATCCTGAGAAAAATAGGACTGGGCCATTTCAATCAGGGCTTTGGCGTGATCAAAATTGAACTGGTCACCCTTGAGATAAAGAAAGCCAACCTCTTTACAAGCCTGATCCAGAGCATGAGCAACTTCAATACGATCAGCTAAATCCGGACTTTGCAATTTTGAAATATCAACCAGTGGGAGTACATATTGCGCTTGCATGACAATCACCTCTAATGTTGGTCGTCCAACACAGCGATTAAAACCTTCAGGTCGTCCCAAAGGCATTTTGAATAAGATTATTTCTTGCTGCTGACCTTGGTCATACGCGGAATGACCGGCAGTTCTGCCAGTGCCGGATCCAGTTCATCTTCTTCAGCATGCACCAGATGATCGACATGCTGTCTTAACTGTTTAAATTCTGGAGTCAGCATCAGTTCCGGGTGGCGTGGACGAGGGAGATCTACTTCAATAATTTCCTTGATTTCACCCGGATTAGCTCTAAGCGCCACAATCCGGTCAGCCAGTAAAATGGCTTCATCCATATCGTGGGTGACAAAAATGATGGTGATATCAATGTTTTGCCACAGGTCCATCAGGTGACGTTGCATTCTTTGCCGGGTATGCGGATCGAGTGCCCCAAAAGGTTCATCCATGAGCAGGATTTTCGGTTCATTGACCAAAGCCCGGGCAATCGCGACACGCTGTTTCATCCCGCCAGACAACTCATGCGGATACTGGTTTTCATACTTTTCCAAACCAATAATATTGATCCATTCACGTGCCTGTGCTTCGGCTACTGCACTGCTTTGGCCTTTCATACGCGGGCCAAACATGACGTTTTCCTTAACAGTTTTCCAGGGAAACAGGGTATAGCCTTGGAACACCATGCCGCGCTCCGGACTTGGGCCGGTAATCGGTTGGCCATCGACCAGAATTTCACCGCTGCTATAAGGATCCAGTCCTGCAACCACCCGGCTAAAGGTTGACTTGCCGCAACCGGAAGGTCCAATCACACAGATGAACTCCCGCTTATGAATTTTCAAATTGAGTGCATTTAAAACTGTACGTTCGGTTTTGCCATGACTGAATTTTTGCGTAAGCTGTTTGGCTTCAAGGATCACCGGACGGGCGTAAATTTTGTCAAAGTATTCACGGGTATTAAATTCAGTGTATTGCATTAGTTTGCTCCCGGTTTCCATTTAAATAGGCGCTGTCCCAGTTTCATTAAAATTACATCGCAAACCAGGCCAATCACACCAATGATCAAGATAGCTGCGAAGACATTCGCAAAGTTCTGATAGCGGGCTTGCTGGGTAATAAACCAGGTAATACCCGAGGTACTACCAATCAGTTCAGCCACGATTAAATAGGTCCATGCCCAGCCAAGCAGCACACGCAGATTACGGTAAATTTCAGGTAGTGCTGCCGGAATCACCACATGAAATAGACTTTTAATTTTATTGGTACCCAAAGTGAAACCGGCCTCAATCAGACTACGATCGACCAGACGTGTGGTATTGGCAATAATTAGAATTTGCTGGAACACGGTGCCGATGACAATGATGGCTATTTTGGGTGCATCATTGATTCCTAAAATAGCGACGGCAAGCGCGCCAAAGGCCGGGGCAGGCAGGTAGCGGAAAAACTCGATAAAAGGTTCGGTCAACTGGGAAAGTTTATTGGAAAAACCACATAAAATACCGAGTGGAATACCAATCAGTGAAGAAATAAAGAATGCCGTAAACACCAGCTTGATACTGTGCCAAAGGCTTTCATGAAACCAGGGAACATTGGCCTGAGCAGGTGCAGTGGTAAAAGCTGTGACCAGTGCAGTTGCAACTTCGTGCGGTGCGGGCAAATAAATTGGATTGACGAGTATACCTTGCGGTGGAGCAAGACCTTGATCTATTGCAGACTGGGCAGCAGAAAAAAAGGTATTTTTATCAATACGACTATCAACCTGTAAATAGGCAACACTACCTGAATCCGTAATTTGGACTTGTGGATGCCAGATCCAAGGTAAATAACTGACTGCACACCAAATTAAAACTGGTATTAGAAAAGACCCCAAGCCAAATAGCAGTTTGTTTCTTGAACTGAGTTCATGTGCAACGTAACTCATAGTGTTGCCCCTCAATATTACAAATTTTATAAAACGTAATACTGATTAAGCAAAATGAATGCCAAGCCTACAAAGCAGAAGAGTAATTATAGAATTTCAAGCTAAAACTGGTTTATATTTTTTAATTTAACTATATGTTTTAAAATAATAAATATAATTATATTTAAGGCGGTGAAAAAACAGATTACAAGGCTAATCAAAACCATCATATTAAACAAATAATGCATTTATTTAGGGCTTTATTCTTCTAGAAATAAAATAATTCTAGATTAATTAATTTTTTCATTAACTTATTAAAACTACCAACAGGAATACTTAGAGATAAAACAAGTTAAGGTATAAAATTATACTTAAAAAGTTGTGGAAAATTACAGATAAAAAGCAAATAATTATTCAGTATAGAGGGGGAGTACTTTTCATAATATAGACCCGGAGCTCAGCAGCAATTTAGCTCAATGAATAACAATAATTTTGAATAATAAGGCTTACATTCACTAGATTTTGTTATTCAAGCGCCACGGATCAGGTGTAGAGCACAGTATGAGAAGAAGATTATATAAAAATGATAAGTACTGAACAGAAAAATGGTCCTGAACCGATACACAGGACCGACATGGAGGTAAGTATATGAGTAATCTCAATATACAGACAGAAGGAAGTATAAGTAAATCAAGTGTATATACCTGGTACGTCGTACTGCTGTGTATGCTGGCCTATATTTTTTCGTTTATTGACCGGCAGATTCTGGCACTGATGATCGAGCCGATCAAGGCTGACCTGAATCTGACTGACACCCAGTTTAGCCTGCTGCATGGTTTGGCTTTTTCCCTGTTTTATGCCTTTATGGGATTGCCACTTGCCTATATTGCTGACCGTTTTTCCCGGCCAAAACTGATTTCTATCGGAATTATTTTCTGGAGTCTGGCTACAGCATTCTGCGGACTCAGTAAAAACTTCGTGCAGCTTTTCTTGAGCCGTATGGGGGTCGGAATTGGTGAAGCTGCTCTGTCACCTGCTGCTTACTCAATGTTTAGCGACATGTTTAGCAAAGAAAAACTGGGACGTGCAGTAGCAGTTTATTCGATTGGTTCTTTTGTTGGAGGCGGCATTGCCTTTCTGGTCGGTGGCTATGTTATTGGATTGCTGAAGGACACAAGCCTGATTGATGTGCCATTTTTTGGTATGTTAAAAGCCTGGCAAATGGCATTTATTATTGTTGGATTACCCGGCATTTTTATTGGCCTGCTGTTTATACTCACTGTGAAAGAGCCAAAGCGTAAAGGTCAGCGTCTTAATGCTCAGGGTGAAGTAGAAAAAGTCAGTTTTAAATCCAGCTTCAGTTTTATTGGAAAGCACCGTAAAACTTTTACTTGCCATTATCTGGGTTTTACATTTTATGCGATGGCACTGTACTGTTTAACCAGCTGGACACCTGCTTTTTATATGCGGAAATATGGAATGACCCCGACAGAAGCCGGTTATATGCTAGGTAGTGTATTGCTGGTAGCTAATACTTTAGGTGTATTCTGTGCAGGCTGGTTAAATGACTGGTTTGTTAAAAAAGGCCGTAAAGATGCCCCTATGATTACAGGTGTTATTGGAATCACAGGGTTAATTTTGCCGATCATGTTTTTTACGCAAGTTGAACCATTATGGCTCTCTGTTACCTTGCTGGTGCCTGCAATGTTCTTTGCGTCATTTCCAATGCCTATTTCCACTACGGCGATGCAAATGCTGGCACCAAACCAGTTACGTGCTCAGATCTCGGCAATTTTTCTGCTAATCAGTAATCTGGTTGCAGTAGGAATTGGAACGACACTGGTTGCATTAATTACTGACAAAATCTTTGAAAATCCATTGATGGTAGGCATGTCTTTATCAATTGTTGGCGCAATTTCATGTGTAGTGGCTTTTCTGCTGCTGAAATTTGGCTGTAAAGCGTTTGCCCAAAGTATGCAAAAGGAACATGCAGCTTAGGAAGAGAACATATCATATTTATGCCTATTGCTTGCAGTAGGCATTTTTTATTTAAAAATAAATAAAACTTAGATGGAGCTGGAATATGAGCCTGATTTCACAACTAGACCGTCTGCATTATCTTGATCATTTTTTATTGTTCAGTTCGACCGACTATCACACTATTAAACAGCAGATCAGCCATTATCTGTGCCCCCATCAGTTTGAGGTAGATTCCAGCCAGATTCTAAATACGCGTCTTAATGGTTTTAGCTTTGGCACATCAGCACTCTATGATCTGAAATACAGTGCGCCTGTGGCAATTACTATAGATGAATCTTCTGCCCATTATCTGTTCAGAGTTACGCTTGAGGGCGAGTGCAAGATCGAACATGATGCCCGGCTGATTATACAGTCACCTGGTATTATGACGGTTTCACATCCCCATAGTAAAAATCGGATTATTACCAGCCAGCACTGTCGTAATATTATTCTGAAGCTGTCCAGACAGGAGGTTGATACACAGCTCTACAAAATGCTCGGCCATATGGTAGCAGAGCCACTACTGTTTGACTGCGGTATATCCTGTACGACAGAAGGTGTCGAGGCGATTATCGAAACTCTGAACTATCTTTGTCATGCCCATTACAACATCCAGCATTGGGATACTATTTCTGAAAGCTTCGGCCGATATCTGATTGAGCTGATTTTACTGAAGGTTCCGAATAATTATACTGCGCAACTGCAGCAAAGGGGGAAAGTTATATTACCTGGCTATATGAACAAAGCCAGACAGTATATTGCCCGGCATATCCGAAATAATATTGTACTGGCAGAGCTGGGCAAGCAGTGCGGAGTATCGGTGCGGACCCTGCAAAAAGGCTTTAACCAGTATTTCCATCAAACCCCAATTGACTATATTCGAGACTTGCGTATTAAACTCATCCATCATGAGTTACAGCATAGCCAAGCGCATGAAACTGTAACTGATATTCTGCTGCGTAATGGTATTAACAGTTTAGGGCATTTTTCTACACTTTATAAAAAACGGTACGGTTGTCTGCCATCACAGACTTTGAGGCAGGCACATCCGCATTGCTCATCTTATTTCGTAAACTGAACAATCTGTTCGTAATCGGGTAAGACAGCCCGATTTCTCCTGTTTAGCATCAAGTAAAAGCAGATCAGGAAAATTACCAATGAAAATTACGGTACTGGGCGGTGGCCATGGCTGTTATGCAGCAGCAGTAGAAATGGCTGAAAAAAATCACGAGGTAATATGGTGGCGCCGTGATACACAGGCTCTAAAGCGGCTAGCAGAAGCAGGCAAGTTAAAAATCAAGGACTATCAGGGTAACCGTTCAGTCAGTGTCGGATTTCAGAATAGTCAGATCACTTTATGTGAGGATTTACAGCAAGCGGTTCAACAGGTAGCGCTTATCGTTATACCTTTACCAGCGACAACTCATGAGGATCTGGCCCGACAGATAGCGCCCTACTTGCAGGAAGGACAAGTGGTTTTTCTGCCGCCGGGGACTTTTGGAAGTTATATCTTCGCGCAAGCCATGAAAGAGGCAGAAAATTATGCCCAAGTCGCATTTGCAGAAACAGGTACGTTACCTTATCTGGTCCGTAAACACGCTGCTGACCAGATTGTGGTGAGTGGCTACGCTACCCGATTACCTACCGGTGTTTTTCCGAGCCAGTTATCTGAGCGGGCTTTTCAGATACTTCAGCAGGCTTATCCGAGTATTGAGCCACTTGAAAATAGCCTAAGTGGAGCACTGATGAATGCCGGACCAGTAATCCATCCACCCCTGATACTAATGAATGCCGGAGCACTAGAGTATTTTGAAACCTGGGATATTCACAATGAAGGGACTCAACAGTCTATTCGCAGGGTGACTACTCAGCTGGATACTGAACGTATTCAAGTTCGTGAAGCGCTTGGTTATAGTGCACCACATTTTCCTCTGGCAGATCATTATAATAAAGAAGGAGAGGGTGATGAGTGGATGTATGGCCGCGGGGCACATGGAAAATTGACCGACAGTGGAGACTGGCGTGAAGATATCGATCTGCATACCCACCGATATATGCTCGAAGATACCAAGTTGGGGTTGTCTTTTCTAGTTTCTGTTGGGCGCTGGGCTGGAGTACCGACACCGGTTGCCGAGGGTTTACTGAATCTTGCCTCGGCAGTCACAGGAGAGAATTTCTATCAAACTGGTCGTACCCTGGAAAATCTGCAACTAGCACAAAAAAGCCGTCAGGAAATGTCTGCCATTTTACAGCAGGGAGCCTGATATGCAGTTAATCAAACAAATTGCTGTGGTTGGAGCAGGGCGTATGGGGAAGGCAATTTCGATTGCTTTTGCCTATGCAGGATTAAATATTCAGTTGATAGATGCCAGAGAACGCGATCCAGAAGAATTCCATATATACAGACAGAAGATTATTAGCGATATTTCTCAGGAGTTGCAGCTCTTGGTTAGTATCAACTTTATTCAGGAAACATACGTTGAAACTATTTTAAAACGTATTGAAGTAACCAGCAGAAATAAATCACAGAACTTTTTAAGTCATTGTGAGCTGGTAATGGAAGCTGTCCCTGAGCTTAAAGAGATTAAACAGGAAATATTTAAATGGCTGGATCAGTATCTGCCATCAGAATGTATTGTTGCATCTACTACTTCGACTTTCTTGGTGAGCGAGATTGCCCAGATGCTTTCTGTACCGGAACGGGTAATCAATGCACATTGGCTAAATCCGGCTTATCTGATGCCTTTGGTAGAGTTAAGCCGGACAGCAGAAACCTCAGATTTAGTGGTAGAGCGCCTTAAAGCATTTTTAAAAATTATTGGTAAGGTACCCGTCGTATGTCAGGCCAGTGCGGGCTATATTGTGCCGCGTATTCAGGCACTGGCCATGAATGAAGCTGCCCGTATGGTTGAAGAAGGTGTAGCTTCGGCAGAAGATATTGATATTGCGATTAGAACCGGATTTGGCCTGCGTTTTTCTGTACTGGGCCTGCTTGAGTTTATTGACTGGGGTGGAGGTGATATTTTGTTTTATGCTTCACAGTATCTGGAAAAAGAACTGGGTACACGTCATAGCGCTCCGGCTATTATTGCTGAAAACATGCAAAATAAAAGAAATGGGCTACGTGAAAAACAGGGCTTTTATAATTATCATACAGTAGATATTGATAGCTATAAATTACAGGTATTGAAGGCCTTTACCACTCGCATTGCTGTAGCAGGTCTACAGCCTGAACCGGATATTTTAAAGCATCCGGTATCAATAAATAAGACTGGCATCAATTAGAAGGCATCAGGTCAAACAATTTTTTTAACTGCTTGTTTAAGTCATGCAGCTCATCCTCTTCAAAAGCATGCAGAATTCCGGCCAGGGTTACCTGGCTGATCTGGTTGATCTGTTCAACCATCTGCTGGCCTTTTTCAGTAAGTTTCACCATAGACACCCGCTCATCAAGTTGTGAGGAAAAAACTTCCACAATATCGTCTTCAACCAGACGATAAACAGCTTTGGTTGCGGTCGTCAATTTAATTGTTGAAAGATTGGCAATTTCAGTAATACTGGCTTCACTTACTGCATTTACACTTAAAATAATTTTACGTCGGGTATTATCTATTCCTAATTTTTTTATAGATTTTTCAATAAGTTGAGTATATTTCCCATTAATTTGAGAAATCCAGAAAAATGGGAAATTTTTTAAGCTATTTGGATCTTTATTAGGTAAAAACTGTTCTAGCTGACTCAGCATGACAAAGCCATATCTTTGAAAAAATGTAAATTCATTATAAACAAAATTATGAAATATTTTCTTTCTTATCATTCATAAAAGTTACTTGACAATTACATTAAATTTTCAGATATTAAGCTTATAAAATAAAAATACATGGAAAAGTGAATGAATATTATCGCACAGGAAGTCCATGAAGGTACAGGTGCACTGAAAGTCATGGTTAAGGACTCTATCGACATTCGGGGCCTAAGAACTATGGCAGGAAGTAAGGCACTCATGGAGGTAGAGCCTGCATTGGCAAATGCAGAAGTTGTAGACCTTATTTTGAAAGCTGATTGCGTCATAACTGCAAAAACCAATCTGCATGAACTGGCATTTGGTATTACAGGAATTAATCCTGTATTTGGTACACCTGTTAATCCAAAGTATCCAGATCTGATTCCAGGGGGATCATCCAGCGGTTCGGCTGCCGCGGTGGCTGCTGGCCTGGCCGATTTTAGTCTGGGCACAGATACGGGCGGTTCTATCCGCATGCCGGCAGCCTGCTGTGGCGTATTTGGTTTTAAACCCAGTTTTGGGCGGGTAAGCCGTAAAGGTGTTTATCCTGTGCAAAGCTCACTGGACTGTGTCGGACCATTTGCCAGTTCAGTCGAAATGATTATTACCGCAATGCAGATTATTGACCCTACTTTTAAGTCTTCAGAAAAAATCCAGCATCAACCTAAACTGGCGGTACTTAATGTAGAAGCGGATTCAGCAGTCTGGGATTGTGTTAAAGACTATCTGACTCAGACAAATTTAAAAGTAGAGCCAGTACAGGTAACTACGTTTAGTGAAGCCTTTCAAGCCGGGATGCAGATTATTAATTATGAAAACTGGCAAGCTTATGGAACGCTTACAGAAAGCGGAAAAATCAGTCCAGATGTTCAACAGCGACTACTTAACGCGGCGAAAACGACTTTAGAGCAGGTTCGGCAGGCAGAAGATGTAAAAGCCAGGTTTACTCAGGAAATTGATGAGCTACTTGAACAGTATGATGTCCTGATTCTACCTACCTTACCGCAGATACCCCCTAGAGTGGCAGAGGCTGAAAATACTGTAGCATTTTTAAATCTTACTGCACTGGTGCGTCCATTCAATTTATCAGGTCATCCTGCTTTGAATATTCCTTTACAAACTATGACAGGTATGCCAGTGGGCTTGCAGTTGGTAGGCAGGAAAAATGCAGACGAGCAGCTATGTGCGGTCGCGGATTTTATTATTAAGGCAGCGCATTAAATGACAAGGAGTTAGCTAATGAATCAATTATCTGCCAAGGAATTGGATATAAAAGTCAGGCCAGTGGTCAATCTGGATGCCTTATGTCAGGAAATTCGTGAGCGCGCCTGCACTGGAGAATTTGATAATCAGGCGTATGTCAGCCAAGATATTATTGAGCGCTTGAAGCAGTTGGGCGTATATCGTGCTTTGGTACCACGACGTTTTGGTGGAGATGAGTGCTCACCACGTCAATTCTGCGAACTGATTGAAAAGCTGTCTATGGCAGATGGTTCAGTCGGTTGGGTTGCAAGCTTCGGCATGAGTCCGGCTTATTTGGGCAGCCTGCCTGAAACTACTCTTCAGGAACTTTACAAGGATAGCCCTGATATAGTTTTTGCAGGGGGGATTTTTCCACCTCAGCCGGCAGAAATTACGGATAACGGGGTTTTGGTCAAGGGACGCTGGAAGTTTTCAAGCGGTTGCATGGGCGCTGATATTGTCGGCGTGGGTATTGCACCACGAAAAGATAATGAAGCACATGGCCTGCCACGTATGGCAGTTATGCCCGCCAGTAAAGCTAAAATTGAAATGACTTGGGATACTGTGGGCCTGAAAGGAACGGGCAGTCATGACCTGGTTGTGGAAAATGTACTGGTACCCAAGGAATGGACCTTTGTTCGTGGTGAGCCTTCAAAATTACCCGAGCCATTTTTTAAGTACCCATCATTATCTTTAGCCACTCAGGTATTAACGGTGGTAGGGATTGGAGTGGCCGCTGCAGCCCTGGATGAGTTTAAAAAGCTTGCACCGGGTAAGGCATCAATTACGGGCGGGACAGAGATCGCTCAGCGACCAGTCACCCAATATGAATTTTCCCAGTCAGAAGCCGAATTTCTGGCTGCCCGAACCTGGTTTTATCAGACTATGGATGTGGTATGGAAGGAAGTAAGTGAAGGGCGCAAACCAACCGCCCAGCAGGTTAGCGATATGCGGTTGTCATGCACACATGCTGCCCGTATAGCAGCCAAAGTCGCCCGAAAGATGCAAATGCTTGCCGGTATGACCGCGATCTATACTAATCATCCGTTTAGCCGTTTTGTAAATGATACCAACGTGGTCACCCAGCATGCCTTTATGGGAGACGCTACTTTACAAAATGCAGGTGCAATCAGTTTTGGGCTGAATCCGACACCCGGCTATTTATAAACTTAACGCATTATTTAAAAAAGGAATCTTGAAATGGAAGCGAAAAAGACTTTACGTGTGCTGTTCTGTATGGGGATTAACCAGAACTTTTTTGATGCAGAGCCAGCAGAAGCTAAGGCAGTCTGGGCTGCTTTTGGTGAAATGTGGCACGGTATTCATGACCTCCCGGGCGTAACCGTATATGGAAGTTTAGACGATGACCAAAGTATGGTAGGGCCAAGTGCTGGCTGGCCATGGACAACCTACTTGTTGGCAGATGTGCCAGATATAGAAACGGTTCATGCAGCCTGCAACCTGTTTAGAACCACAGTGGTAGGAGAAGGGCCATTCAAGCTCTGGAAATACTGCAAGGTTGAAGCACGTGTAGGCCGTGAACTGGTGATCCAGCGTTAAGGATGAACAGAAATGACTGATGGAGTAGTCTTGGCCTCTGTATTAATGCGGCTTGAACAGCTTGAGGCACAAAATGCGATTCGTAACTGCATAAACCGTTATATGGAAATCTGCGATGCTCTAGATGCAGATACTGACCTGAACGAGTTAATGGGCCTGTTTGACCGTCACAGTATCTGGGAAGGAATCGGAGAAAAATACTCCAGGTCCTTCGGTCAGTTTGAATCATGGCAAGCAATCTATGACATGTTCAAAAGCTATACCCAGAAAGAATCACATTTTGTCTTGAATGCGCACTTTGTCAGCTCAGAACAGATTGATATCAATGGCTATGAGGCGACAGGTCGCTGGCTGATGTTACAGACCTCGACCTTCCGTGATACCCATAGCCACTTAAATGCAGCCAGGCTCACTGTGAAATTTAGAAAACAGTATGACGGTTTGTGGAAAATCAAGCATTTCCAGACTGAAAATATATTTAGCCGTCCTGTTTCGCATTGGAACAGTGAAGCTGAACTGCCAGTACCGGCTCAGGAATGAAGACAGGAAAAATTTAAAAGGACAGTTGCCATGAATAGTATTATTCCGATGCATAACATTGATACCGATTATAATGAACTGGTCCAGCATGACCGTGTCCATACTTCTTTGTATAAAGATGAAAAAATCTTTGAAGATGAAATGGAAAAAATTTTTTATAGCACCTGGGTCTGGGTAGCCCATGCCAGCGAAATTCCTGAGGCGGGCAGTTATAAAACGATTAATATTGGTAAGCAGCCAGTCGTGGCTGTACGGGACCGTAAAAAGAAAGTTCACGTTTTATTAAACCGTTGCCGTCATCGTGCCGCTACCGTGTGTGAACATAAAAAGGGCAAAACCAATAGTTTTGTCTGTCCTTATCATGGCTGGAGCTATGCCTTGGATGGCAGCCTGCGTGGTGTGCCCTCACCAGAGAGTTATGGCGAATGTCTGGATAAATCTGAATTCCCTCTGATCAGCCTGCGCGTTGAAGAATATAACGGTATGATTTTTGCCTCATTTAAGCAGGACATTCAATCTCTGGAAGAATTCTTGGGGCCAGCCAAGAAATGGATCGACCTGTTTATGAAACAGGGTGCCGGTTATCCGGTCAAGGTGCTAGGCGAACATCGTTTCCGCTTTCCGGGTAACTGGAAAATACAGCTGGAAAATACAACTGATGCCTATCATTTTCCATTGGTGCACAAGTCATTCTTAAGCTCGGTTGATGATAAAACTGAAGAGTTATTTAATTTTGAAAATCAGCCAGGTTTTGTAGAAGATTTAGGCAATGGCCACAGTGTTATGGTCATGATACCTGAGCTGGTTGACCTTGAAGAAGACCTGATGGAACGTCCGATTCAGGAACGTTTTGAAGAATTGGCACAGGCCCTGCGCAATGAAGGGCATGAAGAACTACAAGTGCGACGTATTGTCCGTGCAGTAGGAGGCTCGGGTTTTAACCTGAACCTGTTCCCTAACATTGCCTGCTCTATGGCATTTTTCCGCGTTTTACAGCCAGTTTCAGTCAAGGAAACTGAGATTCATCATTCGGTTATTACCATGGATGGCGGCCCACAGATTGCCAACCAGTATCGCTTGCGGTTGCATGAACATTTTCAGGGACCATTTGGATTTGGTACACCTGATGATGCAGAAGCCTGGGAACGTGTACAGCATGGAGCCAGTGCCGGAAATGATTTATGGATCATGTTAAACCGCGGCTTGCCAAGTGAAGTTAAAACTGAGGATGGTTTAAAAAGCGATGTCAGTGCTGAGACAGGTATGCGCGGTGCCTATCAGCAGTGGAAAAAGATGATGACGGCTTAAGGAGAGAGCAATGAAAATCAATTTAAACCTGTTAAATGAAGTCACTGCTTTTATCTGGACTGAGGCAGATATGCTGGATCATGCTGAATACCAGCAATGGCTTGCTCTCTGGGATGAAGAAGGTAGATATATTATCCCGATTGATCCGGCATTGACTGATTATGAAAATAACCTGAACTATGCCTATGACGATCATCATATGCGTACATTACGTGTTCAGCGTCTGATTAATGGTGAAGCCATTTCAACTTCACCTAAAGCCAATACGGTGCGCAGTATCTCGCGGATACGGATTATTGACGAGCAGGATGACCAGATTGTCCTGCGCTGTGCCCAAAATCTGCGTGAGTTCCGTAAAGAAAACCTGCGTCACTATACGGCAGATGTAACCTATCATCTGATGCGCGATCAGGATAACAGCTTTCGTATTCATCGAAAGATTATCAGCTTGGTCAACTCAACTGATACCTTGGCTGGTATTAGCTATATCCTGTAGGAGCATATAGATGAAACAAGTGGTTTTAGTGACAGGTGCTGCTTCCGGCCTTGGCAATGTAATTGCGGAGCATTTTGCCGGGCAGGGCCATCAGGTTATTCTTTCTGCTAGCACACTGGAAAAAGCTGAAAATGCAAAAAAAAATAGCCGCTTTCCAGAAAATATCTTTCCCCTGAAACTGGATATCTCTGTAGAAACAGATTTTCATAAAGCAGTTGAGTGCATCAGACAGCAATTTAACCAGCTTGATGTCTTGATTAATAATGCCACTGTAACCAAAGCTACTCCTGTACTGGAGATTTCTGCTGCAGATTTTGACTGGATCACCCAGGTAAACCAGCGCGGGACTTTCCAGGCTTGTCAAATTATTGGCAAATACATGGCTGAACAGGGCTATGGCCGGATTATCAATATGGCTTCACTGGCGGGTCAAAATGGGGGGACGGCTACAGGCGCACATTATGCGGCAAGTAAGGGGGCAATCGTAACGCTGACTAAAATTTTCGCCAAGGAGTTCGCGGCCAAAGGCGTGACCGTAAATGCGGTAGCGCCTGGACCGATGGAATCACCCATTGTGCATAGCGTAGTGCCGGATGAAAAGATAGAGCAGTTCATCCAGAATATTCCGGTCAAGGCACTCGGCAGTATGGAGTTTATTGCTGAAACCTGTGCCTTGCTGGCCAGCCCGAATGCCCATTTTGTCACAGGTGCTACCTGGGACATTAATGGTGGATTATTTATGCGATAGCCCTGCGGCTGATGAAGTAAAAGGAGTTTGGAATGACAGCACTTTATGATGTAGTCGTGAAACATCGGCATATCGAAGGCGGTGATATTGCAGTCATGGAATTTGAATCAGCAACCGCCCAGCCTTTACCTAAAGTGGAAGCAGGCGCACATATTGATGTACACCTGCCTAATGGGATGATCCGTCAATATTCACTGTGTCAGGACCCGGCAAAGCAGGGTGTTTTTCGCTTGGGTATATTGAAAGAGCCGGCATCACGTGGTGGCTCGGTCTCGGCATTTGACGATATTCAAAACGGCATGCAGATTCAGGTCAGTGAACCACGTAATTTATTTCCGTTGGTACAGGCTAAACATACTGTGTTGATTGGTGGGGGAATTGGCATTACGCCTCTTATTACCATGGCTTATGAATTGCTGCATCAAGGCGCATCGTTTGAACTGCATTACTGTGGCAGCAGCCCCGAACGCTGTGCTTTCGTAAATGAAATTCGAAATGGTGAACTGGCTGCATTTACCCGGTTTCATTTCAAATCTGAAGGTGCCAGTCACCGCGAATTTTTTCAGTCAGCTATAAAGGATCTTGATCGACAGAGCCATATTTATACCTGTGGTCCGTCCGGGTTTATGGACTGGGTGATTAATCTGGCACAAACCCAGAATTTCCCAGAGCAGCAGATCCATAAAGAATACTTTCAGGTTGATACTGACACCAGCGGTGAAGTGTTTGAAGTTATGGCTCAGCGTAGCGGTAAAATTGTTCTGGTCAATGCCGAAGAAACCATTTTACAGGCCTTAGCCAGAGAAGGTATTGAAATAGAAATGTCCTGTGAGCAGGGTGTATGCGGTACCTGTATGTGTGATGTAATTGAAGGAGAGCCGGATCATCGGGATGTTTATTTTACCGATGAAGAAAAGGCAAGTAATGAACAGATTCTGGTGTGCTGCTCGCGTTCTAAGTCGGCTCGCCTGGTACTGGATATCTGATGACAAAGGAGACAGTCATGGTAGAAACAACAGATTTTCGTAATGGCATGTCATTGCTGACGGGCGCAGTCAATGTAATTACCACAGCAGGGGAAACAGGACGGTTCGGTTTTACCGCATCGGCTGTGTGTAGCGTAACTGACACGCCTCCCACACTTTTGGTCTGCATGAATCGTTCATCAAGTTCTCACTGCCATTTTAAGGATAATGGAATTTTATCGGTCAATGTGCTGGGCGCACATCATCAGCAGATTTCTCAAGCTTTTGCTTCCAGAATACCTATGGACGAACGCTTTACCCATGGAGAATGGACTACACTGCTGACTGGGTCCCCAGTTCTTTCAGATGCGCTGGTCAGTTTCGACTGCCGGATCAGACAAATGAATGATGTTGGGACACATACAATTTTTTACTGTGAGGTTGAGGCCATTAAAATGAATGAGAATAAAGAGAGTTGTCATGGCTTGATATATTTCAATCGCTGTTATCATCATATTGGTCAACAGGAATACAAGCTTTAATTTGTCTTAAACTTGAAAATTACATGGAATAATGAATTTAAATGAGGGTAAAAACTAGTATGGTTATGGGTAATTGTGAATGAAAAAAGTCACAACGAATTCCTAGAAAAACTGATAAAAAGTACAATCCTTACCCTATGGTAATCCTGCTCAAGAGAGCACCTTAATTGGGCCAATCATCAACGGTAAACAGGTTGAAAATATCGCACCTGATGGATAATGGTATATCCCAAGGTGCAAAACTGGCTTTAAAAGGGGAGATTCAGGGTAATATTATATCTCCGTATATTTTTACTGAAACTGATCCTGAGTCTGTACTTGCCAAGGAAGAAAGCTTTGGTTCGATACTTCCAGTACTCAAAGCTCAAGACGAAACTCATGCACTGTTTCTGGCAAATTATACAGAAAATGGGTTATCGAGTGCTGTATGCACTCAAGATTATGAGCTAGGCTGGAAGTTTGCTTTAGGTATAGAAGCAGGTATGACTCATATCAATGATACTTCAGTAGATGATCAGACCATTGCACCATTTGGTGGAGAAAAAATTCAGGATAGGGACGCTTTAATGACCAGTAGGTAATTGAAGAGTTTACTCCGGTTCACTGGGTAACTTTACAAAAAACACCAAAACAGTATTCTGTATAGATAAGACAGATTTATAGAAGAGGATGATATATTTTTTCCTCTTCTTATTTATAAAATCATTAACCGTCTGTACTGATATTAACTTGGGCTTCAGCAATTAATTTCTCAGCCATCTCACGTGTTTTCTTCAGCCCTGGCATCCGGTATTCTGTATGGCCATAATCCTGAATGGACTTCCAGCGACCTCCCCAGGTAAGCCCTACAGATTCCGCAACCTCTCCATAAATCTGATAACCTCGCATTGCCCAGGGGTCACGTTCGGAAATAACTACTTTACCATTACGTTTGAACGCTACATCTGCGGCTAGACCAAACTGATGATAGCTTTGGTAGCCTTTAGCGCGTGTTGTGTTCGGATTTCCAGCAAGTAAATTCTGTCTTGATGGGCTACGGTAACCTTCCAGCAGAACCAATTCATAATTGTGCTGCTCTTTCATGATTTTAAAAACCATCAGCAAGCGCTGCTTATAACGCGGATTCATTTTCTCCCATTTACGATTAACCATCGTGGTATCCAATAATCCATGATGATGATCAGCTGGATTTTCTATATTAGCAGCACTGACAGAGTTAATGTTCTGTGCCATATAGGCTTGTTCTAGTTGAGAGGCTTCTATAATAGCTTCCTGAATTAATGTTTCATCAACTTCAGGGGGAGAACTCAGTATTTCACCATTGAGCAAAGCATAAATCTGTGGATCAACTTCTTTTAAATAATCCGCTTCTATCCGTGTCGAACTGACAGGTCGGGTAAAGGCAAAAATTAAAATACTGGAAAAAAGTAAAAAACCTGCAAAAAGTATCCACCATTGTTGCAAGTACCAGTGTGACTGTAATTTGTCTGGTGCAGCAGCATGGTGCATATGATGGGCGAACTGTTGAACGCTTAAAAGTTTTTTTCTGCCTTGCGGTAAAAGCATTTTAATAAACTGTGAACCTTGTGCCCGTAGTTCATAAGACATTAAAAAGCCCAGTCCGACTGCTAGGCAAATAAAACAGAAGAAAATTAGAAAAATCATACTAGTTAGGATTCATCTAAGGAAAATGGTTTTTGAGTTACTTTAATTTGTAACGACGCTTTAGGTAGCTCAGGTTCATTTTCCTTAACAGGTATGATTTCCGATTTAGCTTCAATTTTTGCATTAGCAGGAGCAGTTTCTCTTTTTTTAGTTTCCAGATGAGGTGCGGTTTTAGGAATTGTATGAAGATTTTTCACCTCAGCAGCTTTATGTTCAAAAGGTGAAACTCGCGGTGGAGTAGCAGTTGGAGTAACCGGAGGGGGAGTAAATAGCTTGCTGAGTTCACTCTCTTTAGGCTGTATAAAATCATTATCATTATCATTATCATTATCATTAGCTGAGGCTAGTTCTTCTTCAGTAGCCTGAATCTGCTCTTGTGTAACTAACAAAGTTGGCGCGGATTCTGCATGGGCAGTATGCGCTGCTAAAGAAGAGTTACTCTGGGTAAAAGCCTTTTCAGAAGATTCCACTACTGCGGGTGCAGAAGAGTCTCTAAATAAAAAGAGCATGGCTATACCACTGAATAAAATACCTAAAATAAATCCGATCAGAATATATAGAGCAGGTGATAGAGAATTTTTCTTGGATGGCTGCAAGATTCGTAAGGAGGTCGGTTTCTCTTGAATCATTTTAATCTACTAAGGTAAATGGATAGTAATATGAGCTTCTTCTGCAGGTGCTGAAATCACATTCTGATAGGGCAACAAAGCCTGCTGATTTTGTTTGGACAGCATAAAACGTAAACCGGCAAAGGTTAACAGTGCAAAAAGCAGCAGAAAAAACAGAATCCAGAAAAATGGGAGTTCGCGGTGAATAATATGCCTGATCTGGTCTGGAATAGCCGAGAAAGGTGAAAAAGCTGCCTTTTTTCCTTTGAGATAATCGATTTCGTCACCCACCCTGGCTACCAGATGATTGAGACTCTCAATGGATTCAATCCGGTATTTACCCTGAAACCCCAGTAATAGGCAATAATGAAAAACTTCCAGAGCCGCAAGGCGGTCTTTACCACGTCTGCGCAGTTCTTCCAGTATTTCAAAAAAACGGTAACCAGCTAGCTGAGAACCAAATAAGCTCAGCTGTAAGGGGCTAATTAACCATGCATTTTGCAGATTAAAATACGCAGGATCCTGCTGGGTTACAATAGTTTCATCAATCAGTGCGCAAAAAGCATATTTCGCATCTTGAATGTCATCAGCAGAAAAATGCAGTTTTTTGGCCTGCTGTTCAAAGCGGTTAAGCAGGTCCAGAATTTTCTGACGGAACTCAGCCGGATCCCCAGGTAAGTATTGATTTCGAATTAGAAATACAATGTAAAAACCGTCATGCATTAAATCAATCAGGTTAATAGTCTGGACTTTACTCTGTGGCTGACTGGAACTTGGTATACCTGTGCCAATTTTACCATCATCAAAAAGTGAAGGTGCCCCCATAGGATGTTGTGTCATAGCCAGCCTCTCTAAGCGTTTACAACAGCAATCAGTTCAATACTGATGTCTTGAAAGCCAGCAGGAACATAAATACAGATTGCTTCAGACTCAATCATGCGCTGATATAATTCATGATGAGCTTCAATTTCAAAATAACTTACCCCTGAGCGTACTGGAATTGCAGTCGGGACCTGTACAAGATGATGCAGTGGAATAGCCGGTAAGGCTGCAACCACGCGCTGTTCTACATCAACAGTACTACCTACTTTAAATCGTAAAGGAACAATTTGAATCAACTCATGTGTCTGCATCATGCTGCTTGATACAGCAATATAGAGTCGTGTGTCACGATTAATTTTGTCTGATTCTAGGCTACCCAGCCAATAAGATGGGCGAATTTCCTTGAGGGCAATACTAATGTAACGATTAGAAATAATGGTATCGAGTAAATCTCTTAAAATAACATCGAGCTGCTGGAAACTTTCCTGTAGCTGATGGTGTTTATATTGTGGTAAATGTTCAACTTCATAAGCAGTAGAAAAAGTCAGCAATGAGCCTGTCAGCCGTAATAATTCAAAAAAGAGCCGCTCAGGATGAACCTGTGGGTTCTGCAATAAGTGGTTTAATCCTGCATGTGCAGTATTTAGTGCATTTACCAGCCAGAATGAAATAATATCACCCGAACGGAATTCAATGAGTTTCTGCTCGTTTTCACGATTATTGTTCTGAATGGTTTTAATCTTGGCTTTAATTATATTTAGAGTTCGTCTTAAATTAGAATTTAAGGTTTCTGAGGCCTCAACCTGTAGAATTGGAGGAATAAATTTTCGGTCCAACTCAAATATACCGGAACTTTGTCGTTTTAATTTTCCAACAGGCAAATATAAAAAACCTTCTAATTCTTGATTCGGATGAACATGTGTCTCAAGCAGTTTAAATTCTGCACGACGCCGTAACAAAGTAATATCTGCTGGCATAGCGGTAGTAAACAAATCATGTGTTTCTACCAAATAGTCATGATAACGGCTGGACTGTGACGCCTGTTCATCTGAAACATTCTTCTTGTTTGCCTGTAAGATAGGTAAAGCCAGATAAATTGTCATCTCTCCACGTAGACTTAATTCGTCGAGTAGTACAGGAGCAGGTAACAGATCCTGAGCTGGTGCTTGGTAAATCTCGCCATCTTGCCAGATCATTTCAATATTTTCTAAAGCCAGCACATGTGTGCTGAGCTGAACTTCATCAAACTGCAATTTTTGTATGCCATACGCAAAAGGAATAGTGGCACGAATCGTATGGTTTAAACGTTGCTCATGATAAGAGTCCTGTAGCTGGAAATGCTGAGGGCGTAAAAATAGACCCTCGCCCCAAAGAACTTTTTCTGCTTTAAACATAATTAATTACCAATCTTATTCATATTCATTCTTTGGTTGTACACCCAGTATGTCCTTTACCATCTGTAACGGCTGGTCATCTTTAATCACTTGTGCCAGCCACTCATGTAATGGCATCTGGCTCCATTTAATTGTTTTTTGCAGCATATAGCTGACAGGACTGTGCGGTTCATTAGCTTGAAAATAATCAGCAATATCCTGTAAAACCCGCATAGCCTGCTCACGGTTTGCTATGTGAGATTGAATCTGAGGCTGAAAGGCCAGTGAGTTCTGCAACACAGCTGGCTCCTCAGATATAATCATATGAGGAGTCAAGGGGACAGATTCAGTGACTGTATCTGGTACAGAATGGGTCATGATGCTACCGAAAGCTTCTGCTTTATAGATTTTTCTTAATGTTGCATGAATATCAGCCAAACTTGAGTCAATTGCAGCAAAACTTGGAGCATCTAGCCCCATCAAATTATCTAATACCTGTTTGATTATGTTCCATTGCAGTAAAATCTCACTAAAATGCTGATAATTCTGGTATTGAAAGCTTTTGGAGGTATTAAAAAGTGCCTGTTCGAACTGTTCCAGTTCAGCAGCATGCTCTGTAGAGTAATCTTCATCTACCTGCTTGCGACGAATATTCTGATGATATAAAAAATTTTCATAGTCCAGCAGAGTGTAAAATGGTGCAGTATTGACCAGCGGAACTTTTTTAATTAAAGGTATTAACTGGTTAAGAAGACCCTGTAATAAACCGATACGCTGGTCCAGATCATTATCTTCAATTTCAGGATGTATGGACTGCCAATATTGCTCAAGCATGCGGTGGCTTAATTCCAGCCCTTTCGAAATACCTTCGAAACCAAAAAGATACGCCCAAGCTTCATTAATCCAAGTTAATAGACGAATATCCTTACTTTTGCTTTGTAAAAGATCACTACATTTATTGGATACAAAGTCCCAGTCTGCTTGCTTGCGTTCGGTAATCCAGTCACCCTGATCCAGCAAAAAGTCATCTTGAGTTTTTGCCTTCTTGATTTCGTGAAAATCATTAGAAAAGGAAAAATCCTCTCCACAAGATTTATCTTCACTAATGGGCTCAAGAAAATTTGAGATATTGATACTCATATAATACGTGACTCTTAATTTTTTAAGCTTCTATCTTGGTTTTCTTTACTGTACGTTTCTTTTTTACTTTCTCAATCGGATCAAATCGATAAATAATTTCATCATTTTCAACATCGATTGTAATTTTTTTAGGAAGTTGATGCTCCGCTAACGCTATTAATAAATGGGTAGCCAGAGCCGGTAATATGCTAGAATTCAAAATGTTATCTACATTACGCGCTCCACTATCGACTTCGGTGCACCGGCTAAGCAGTAACTCAATCAGATCATTTGAATATTGCACCACAGTTGCATACTGTTTCTCGATGCGGGCAGTAACTTTATTCAGCTTGTGTTCAATGATCTGAACCAGTAAATCATCATGCAGTGGGAAATAGGGCACGATGCGCATACGTCCAATAAATGCAGGCTTAAACTGTTTATACAGGCTTGGTTTTAAATATTCGACCAGCTCTTCGGTACTTGGCCATTGCTGGACTTCCTGACTCAGACAGGCCTGCATAATGGCACTAGATCCTATATTTGAAGTCAGTAAAATAATAGTATTTTTAAAATCGATTACACGGCCTTCACCATCTTCTAGTGTGCCTTTGTCGAAGACCTGATAAAACAATTCCTGCACATCACTATGCGCTTTTTCAATTTCATCAAGTAGGATCACACTATAAGGATTACGACGCACTGCTTCAGTTAGAACTCCACCCTGACCATATCCGACATATCCCGGAGGAGCACCTTTGAGAGAAGAGACGGTGTGGGCTTCTTGATATTCTGACATATTAATAGTAATTAGATGCTGTTCACCACCATAGAGTTCGTGAGCAAGAGCTAAGGCAGTTTCAGTTTTTCCTACACCACTTGGACCGATAAGCAGAAATACACCCTGAGGTTTATTGGGATCTTCAAGTTTAGCTTTTGAAGTTTTAATTCCTTGTACCAGCTGCTCAAGTGCACAACTTTGCCCCATAACACGCTGCGCAAGTTTGTTTTCTAAGGTCAAAATCTGCTTGATTTCGTCATTGATCATATTGCCAACTGGTATACCGGTCCAGTCAGAAATAATTTCATTAATTATCTGGGCGTTAACACGTTCAAAGACCAGAGGCTGTTGTCCCTGCAATGCGTTTAAATCTGCACGTAATCTGGTAATCTCATTTTGAACAGCAGCCTGTTCATCAGTATCCTGTTGTTTAAGCCTTTGAATATTTTTGACCAGTTTCAGCTCTGCTTGCCACTGGTCTTCTGTCTCCTGAATTTCCTGTTGCAGTCTTACCAAACACTGTTCAAGCTCATCTAGGCGTTCACGGTGTATAGGGATCTGGCGATGTTCATTTTGCAGAATCTGTTGTTCCAGTGTCAAATTGTGCAGTTGAGCCTTTAGCTGATCTAGTTTCACTGGCTGAGCATTATGTGTAAGAGCCACCCGTGCCGCAGCAGTATCTAGCACACTAATAGCTTTATCAGGGAGCTGCCGACCACTAATATAACGATGAGATGCCTGTACCGCAGTAATAATTGCCTGATCATCAATTTGCAGGTTAAAGTGAGCCTGCATAACGGGAATCATGGCGCGCAGCATATCAATTGCTACTTCTTCACTGGGCTCTTCTACCTTTACGACCTGAAAACGGCGGCTTAGTGCTGCGTCCTTTTCAAAATACTGTTTATATTCGGCCCAGGTCGTAGCTGCAATTGTACGTAACTCTCCTCGGGCTAAAGCCGGTTTTAAGAGGTTCGCTGCATCATTTTGCCCAGCTTGGCCACCTGCACCGATAAGGGTATGTGCTTCATCAATAAATAAAATAATAGGATGGGGTGAGGCTCGTACTTCCTGAATAACCTGTTTTAACCGGTTTTCAAATTCTCCCTTAACACTTGCTCCTGCTTGCAATAACCCCATATCAAGAACATGAAGCTGTACATTACGTAGCGCCTCTGGAACCAGTCCTTGAGAAATTTTTAGTGCCAGACCTTCCACTACAGCAGTTTTTCCAACTCCCGGTTCACCAGTTAGAATGGGATTATTCTGGCGACGACGCAATAGGATATCCAGCATTAAACGGATTTCATGTTCACGCCCAATCACAGGATCAATTTTACCGGTCTCGGCTTTTACAGACAGATTAATAGTGTACTGATCGAGTGCTGGCGTTTTAATAGCAGGTGATATAGAGGGTATGGTCTCTTGTTGAGTATGGAGATGGTTCTGCTCTGTAGAGCAAGACCGCTCAACTTTATGTTCTGTACTTAATGTACATACTTCCAGAAATTTGTGTTTCATACTGTCGATTGGCAGTAAATCAAACAGACTTGAAGCTCGAGTTGCAATCTGATAAAGATCAGGCGCCGTTAATAGAGCTACCAGTAAGTGTCCACTACGAATAACTGGAATTTGGTCAGCTGAAGCGATTAACCATGCCTGTTCAAATAATCGGATAATTGACTTGGCAAAAATAGGAGTACGAGTATTTCCTTTCGGTAAAGAACAAATAGTTTCCTTTAAATCATTGATTAGATTATCATTAGAAATGTTATATTTTTCTAATAATAACTGTATATCATTGGGCACTTCCTGATTTAATAATTCTATAAATAAATGTTCAATTTCAATTTCATAGTTCTGTAACTTAATACAAAAATTTGCTGATTTTTCTAAGGCTGTACGGGCAGGAAAAGATAATTTTGTAATTAGAATTTTTAAATTACTCATTTATAACTCGCAAATTTTTTGAATATCAAAATCTAGAAAATAATATTAATTTGATATTCTTTTAATATTTTAAATGGATAAAATTATATATTTCAATAACTTGTATGCCATGACTGAATTCTCTTATTATTCTACAATAAAAATGTGAAGTTTGTGTAAAAAAATATACATGTATATTACATAAAATAGCTTGTGGGCAGTTTTCTAGAGGAAATATGGAGATTGTTTAATAAACGTAACTCAACTTGACATTAATCGTAGTTTTTTTGTTAAATTCGGCAAATCTATTTTGTTAATGTATAAAGATTGATAGATAAGTATTTTTTAAAAATAATTTTTAGCCTATCAATTAAAAACTTAAATAAAAAATGAGGCATGTTTTGAAGAAAGGTATTTTAATAGCGCTCCTATTTACAGGTATAAATTTACCAAGTGGAATTAATCTGGCTTATGCAGCAGATAATGTGAACTCCATCAAATTAAAAAGCAAATGTGTTAAGCAGAATCCACTGGCTGCAGGGCAAACAGATCCTGAGTTATTATCAATTTATCAACAAGTTTGTGATAAAAATAATGCTGCGCGTAAAAATGACCTGCTTGTTCAGGCTGGGCGAATTCAAACATGAGGTGCGACAGTTTGAAAAGTCTTATGATAATCAACAAGCTGAGCAAATTTCTCTAATGGTGTAAGCCAATCTAACGCTTTTCTAGGACGAGTATTCAGTGACATGGCAACTTGATTTAAATAATGCTGATCTGCCTGATTTAAATCAATCCCTTTAGGTAAATATTGCCTAAT